>NZ_JAVZIC010000006.1:0-135762 GCF_038871435.1 Thermofilum sp. | reverse complement strand
CTCAGGTATAGCATTGCTTTGGCTGCCCTTATTGGTAGCCCGTTGAGGGTCTACAATATTAGGGCTAAGAGGGACCCGCCGGGCCTGAGGCCCCAGCACTTGACGGCTTTGAGGTTTATCGCGGAGCTCGTGTCTGGGGAGGTCGAGGGCTTGAGGGTGGGCTCTACTGAGATAGTTTTTAGGCCTAGGGAGAGGGCGCCGAGGCCCGGTGAGTACAGTGTGGATATTGGCACGGCTGGCAGCGTGACGCTCGTGTTGCAGGCCGCTTTGCCTGTCCTGCTGTATTCGCGTGGGAAGGTTTCGTTGAGGATAACTGGTGGCACCTCGGTTAGGTGGAGCCCGCCCTACAGGTACTTTGAGAGGGTTCTGCTCGCCTTGATTTCGAGGTTTGGTGCACAGGTCACGGCTAGGCTTGTCAGGGAGGGGTTCTACCCGGAGGGCGGCGGCATAGTCAACGTGGAGACATTGCCAAGCTATCCTCTCCACCCGATAAACGTCTCGAAGCCGTCTAGGCCCGATGCGGTCAATGGCGTGTCCTACGTTGGGAATCTCCCATGTCACATAGCTGAGAGACAGCAGGACTCTGCGAGGCGTGTCTTGGAGTCTGCGGGAGTCAAGGTAGGCAAGATAGACGTGGTCTGCAACCAGCCGGCGATCGGGAAAGGAACGGGCATAGTCCTATGGACAAGGATGGGGGACGGCATAATAGGCTCGGACTCTCTGGGGGAGAAGGGCAAGCCCGCAGAAGAGGTGGGGAGGGAGGCCGCAGAGAAGCTCCTAAAGGTGGTAGAGAAGGGTTCGCCAGTAGACCCACACGCCGGGGACAACCTCGTGATATACATGTCTCTTGCCCAGGGCGAGTCCTCTATCCTGGTCTCGGAGATGACTTCCCACACTGAGACAGCGCTCGAGCTGTGCAGACAGATATTGGGCATCAACTATACGAGGCAGGAGACGCCTAACGGTGTGCTCATAAGGGTAAAGGGTGTAGGGCTGGCCCCACAGTAGCATTTACTTGAATATTATTTCTAGCCTGCTCCCAGGCTTCACGCCCAGCCTCCTAGAGGCGTCGCCCTGGTTCACGGCTATCTCCAGGTATCTACAGCTGTCAATATAGGCGACTAGCTCCCCGGGCTGGACGTCTCCAAAAGTCTTCCCAAATTGCACGGCCAGCTCAACGCCCCCAATCTTTAAGACTAGCCCCCTTGGCCTACCCAGCTCTTCAAGGTGTTTTTCACTTATATTCAGGGCCACGTTGCCGAACCTGTCCACGTGGAGGACCTCTGCGTGTATCTTGCTGTCCTCTATGCGTGGCTCTAGGAACCCCTTGTCTACGGGGGAACCATACTCTCTTGCGATCTCCTCTACTCTGCCGCCACACGCGAGGAAAGCTGCTACCGGGGCGAATACGTCTCTCCCGTGGAAAGTATAGGAGAATTTCTTCCTTTCGCCAGGTACACGGGTTATCTCCCAGGCCCTATACGGCTTGGGCGCCACGCATGTCAGGAGGCCGTTGTCTGGGCCCACGAAGAAGTACTTCTCGGTCTGGACTATGATTGGCTTCCTAGATGTCCCGACTCCAGGGTCCACGACTGCTAGCAAAACTGTCCCCGGGGGGAAGTCTTCGTAGCAACACGAGAGGACGTAGCAGGCCTCCTGTATGCTCCACGGGGTGACCTCGTGGCTTATGTCTACTACCTCTGCGTCTGGACACATCCCGTATATTACTGCCTTGACTGCCGCCACGTAGTAGTCGCGGGTCCCGAAGTCGCTTAGAAAACCTATTATCCGCCTCGGCATTGTGCTCACAAGCTAGATGCGAAAACAATATTTAAAGAATCTGCCAGCAAGACACGTGGACGCGTCCACGTTAAGTTTCAGGCTCAAGTCTACGCCCATCGTAGCGGTCCAGCTCTGCTTGTCCAGCGGTGGAGAGCTATGCGTCAAAGATTTACTGCCAAGGGTAGAGGCACTGCTCCCCAAAAACATATATGTGTCTCTCTTCGACGATTGCAGGAAGCTTCCCCCACACGGCCTCCTCTTGTCCGCGCTTGCCTACACGTGTAGAGGCCTATTGGAAGGCAGGACGATTTCCCGGAAGCCGGGCCTCGACCTGCTTCTCTACCTGCAGGGCGACAGGAACATACACGTGGCCGTGCAGCGTTTCTCTTCGGGCTGTGGCAGGAGGATTGGCGCAGTGTTCTTCGCCCTGGGGGTTGAGCCCGAAGACCTGCGGCAAGCAGTTGAAGGTGTCTTGGGCAGTCTAGGCCTCCAGGTAGAGGAACAAGGCAAGAACGAGTCAATAGACTTCTATGCCGAAATCGCTGGTGTCCCCGGGGAAAAAGCGATAGACCATTTGAGGGCCAGGATGGCTCTAGAAGCCCTCGAGGTCTAGGTCTCCCGTTTCCTCGACGTTTTCCTGCTGTTTTTGTCTCTGTCTAGCCTCCCTCCTTGTCTTCTCGACTGAGACGACCATTTTTGGAGGGATGACTGCTATTCCTGCCCTGTCGCCTATCACTTCTACTAGTATCACTTTGGCTGGATAGTCGAGGTTGACTCTGTTCTGTATCTTCCCCGCTATCGCTGTGATCACTTCGTCCCGCGTCAGGTCGGAGAGCCTGATGTGTGTCTCCACCTTGTAGGTCTCGTTTGGGCCTAGCTTCTTCGATGCCAGCTCGAGGGCGGCCTGGGTTATTGCTTCTAGGCTCGCCTCTACTGTTACATGTATAGGCGTGAGCTTCAGTATGTATCTGAAGTACCAGGGGTTGTCGAGTATCTTTTCGTATGCCTTAGAAGCGAAGAACTCTGGGTCTAGGCTTGTCCTAGCAACGACAAGGGAGGGAAGCCCCGTCTTGCTCGCGTCGAACCTTGTGTCTCCTATTTCGCGGGCAAAGTACCATAGCTCCGAGATGCAGTCGTTTTCCCGTTGCCTATACGTGGCGACGACCAGGTTGAACTCGTCCAGCAAGTTTTACACCACGCTCCGAAAAACAATGCAACTATATAACGCTCACGCCCCAAGACCGTTTTTCCCAGAGTTTTCCTTGCGAAATAAATTTTAATAGTTGTTTAAGCTAATAAGAAGTCCTACGCTGGTGATATCCCGATGGAGTTTTGCCCAAAGTGCGGCGGACTCATGGTCCCCAAAAAAGAGGGGAAAAACCTCTACCTTGTATGCTCGTCTTGCGGCTACAAGGTCAAGGTCAAGAAGACCGAGGGCTACTCTACACGTGAAACCGTGACAGAGGAAAAGAAGACAAGGGTCTCTGTATTCGACGTGAGGAGCGTAAGCCAGGCACAGGAGGAGAGGCAACAGGCAAAGGAAGAATACTACGAGGTTTTTCTCGAGACCTATTCCGAGGCAGAGGAGACGGGAGAAGAAGAATAGCGCGGGAGCATAGATGAGGGTAGCCGTAATAGACAAGGCACTCTGCAGGCCGTCAAAGTGCAACCAGGAATGCGTCAGGTTCTGCCCCATAAACAGGTCTGGCGCCAAGTGTGTATGGATAGACGAGGCCGAGAACAAGGCGAGGATAGCAGAAGAGCTCTGCGTGGGGTGCGGCATCTGCGTCAAGAAGTGCCCCTACCAGGCAATAACCATCGTGAACCTCCCAGAGAAGCTCCAGAGAAACCTCGTACACAGGTATGGGGCAAACGGCTTCGAGCTCTTCCGTCTCCCAGTGCCAAAGGAGGGCAGGGCCCTCGGAATCCTCGGGAGCAACGGTGTGGGCAAGTCTACCTCGCTAAAGATCCTCGGGGGAGTCCTGAAGCCCAACCTCGGCATGATAGATGAGCCCCCCGAATGGGACGACATAATAGACTTCTTCAAGGGGTCGGAGCTACAGACATACTTCCAGAAGCTGTCAAACGGCCAGCTACGCGTGGCCTACAAGCCCCAGGCAGTCGACGTGCTGTCAAAGGTAACCCTGACCGTCGGCGAGGCCCTCAAAAAGGTAGACGAGAAGGGGACGGCTAGAGAAGTTGCAGAGAGGCTTGGACTGCTACACCTATGGGACAGGCCCGTAAAAGCCCTCAGCGGGGGAGAAATGCAGAAAGTCGCCATAGCCGCCACCATAGTCAAGGAAGCGCAGGTATACCTGATAGACGAGCCCGCAAGCTACCTCGACGTCAGGGAGAGGCTTAGAGTGTCAGGCGTGATTAGGGAGCTCGCCAGGCCTGGGACATACCTCATAGTCGTAGAACACGACCTAGCAGTCCTAGACTATATTTCTGACCTTGTAGCGATCATCTACGGCGAGCCAGGCGTCTACGGCATAGTTGGCACCGTTAAGGGCGTCAGAGCCGGCATAAACACTTATATCGATGGATACCTCCGGGAAGAAAACATAAGGTTCAGAGACTACAGGCTAGAGTTCTACGAGAAGCCCCCCGAGGCCTCATACCTGCCAGAGACAGTCCTCCTTAGATGGAGCCAGCTATCAAAGACGCTGGGAGACTTCAAGCTAGAAGTGGAAGAAGGAGAAATACACAGGGGCGAGGTAGTAGGAATCCTTGGGCCAAACGGCATAGGCAAAACCACCTTCGTAAGGATGCTTGCAGGAGAGCTCGAGCCAGACAACGGGTGGATCCAGAGAATAGGGACCCTCACCCTCAGCTACAAGCCACAGTTCCTGGGCGAAGTCAAGGCATACGGGACAGTTAGGGAGTTCCTCAGGGAGCAGGGCGTAGACACCTCCTCGTCGCTCGTACAGTCTGAGCTCATAAAGCCGCTACGGGTACAATCCCTCTTCGACAGCTACGTCAAGGAGCTGAGCGGAGGCGAGCTCCAGAGGGTAATGATTGTCGCCGCTCTAGGCAAAGAGGCAGACCTCTACCTACTTGACGAGCCGATGGCCTACCTAGACGTGGAGCAGAGATACGCCGTCGCCCGGGTGGTCAAGAGGCTCACAGCCGAGAAGGGAGTAGCAACCTTCGTCGTTGAGCACGACGTTGTGGCAATAGACTTCCTAGCAAACACGATAATGGTCTTCGAGGGCGAGCCGGGGAGGCACGGCACAGCGACCAGGCCCATGAACATGCGTGACGGAATGAATCTCTTCCTCAGAAACGTCGGCATAACCTTCAGGAGGGACCCGGACACGAAGAGGCCGAGGATAAACAAGCCAGGCTCGTGGCTCGACAGATACCAAAAAGAAGTGCTCAAAGAGTACTACTACGTCGTCATGGAGGAAAAAGAGTCCAGCCAAGAATAGTACTTTGTCAAAGCACTACTATGCGAAAGATTTATTAAAAGATGCCTCATAACAATACCGCACTAAACCAAACAACAAAAAGGTGGAAAACATGGCAGAAGCTGGAACAGTATTCGTAGGGAACAAACCTGTAAGCAGCTACGTCTTAGCAGCAGTAACACAGTTCACAAGCGGAAGCAAAAAAGTCGTCCTAAAGGCAAGAGGCAGAGCCATCAGCAGAGCCGTTGACACCGCCGAACTCATTAGGAGGTTCCTCGGCGGAAAAGTCAACTACGGCAGCATAAAGATCGGCAGCGAGAAGGTAGGCGAGCCAGGCAAGGAAAGGACAGTCTCAACCATCGAGATCGAACTCGTCAAGACAGAATAAGCGACACGGCACAAAGCAATTAACCTAACCGTTTCTTTCTCTTTTTCTGGGAGTTTTAAATGACAAAAATACAGCCCGGCAGTCTCAGCGCTGTCTACCTAAAAGGCTCAAAACACAAATTCAGCTTTACAGTGGAAAACGACAAAGACCAGCCCGCCAAGGGGACGCCCTTCTTCCACATAAAGACACACACAAAGCAACAAGTCTACGTCGTCTATGACCCCATCACCCTGGCGCCCCACGAAAAAAGGACATTCGAGTTCGAGGTCAAACTCGACCTACCGGTGGGGGAGGCCACCGCGTCTTTCTGCTTCGAGGAAGAGTCAACTAACTGTCTCGAGAAGCCAATCTACATCGCTAGCGAGGGCCCACCAATCTACGTTTCGTTTGTATGGCACCACCACCAGGCGCCACAGTTCTATCCAGACGGCAAGCTCAAAGACGAATGGGCCTTCATACATGTAGCTAAGGGGGACTTCTACTCCTACGAGGGCGGCCCATACAAGGTCCACATGCTTCTCCACAAGAAACAGCCTGGATTCATAGACGTAGATCACTTCTCCCCATCACTGCTTGAACAGTGGCAACTATTCCTCGAGGGCAAGCTGGATTCAAAGGCCGCCTCAAGGGAGGATATCAAGGCACTTCTCGACTCCATAAGGGAGGGTGTCTCCCAGGGAAAAATCGAGCCCCTAGGCAGCGTATATGCCCACACTGTGCAGGGCCTCTTGTTCAGGAAGGCTAAACAGTACGGCCTAGAGGACTTCCTGAGGAAGCTATTGTCCTGGGAGATAACAGTCGGACTCGGCATAGTTGAGGAGGTTCTCGGCACTCGGCCCCGTGGCATGTGGACACCCGAAATGTTCTGGCACATGGAGCTTGTCGGCCTCTACAGCTCGCTAGGCATAGACTACACTGTTCTCTGTGAGCAACACTTCATAAAGTCGGGCGGAGACAAGGAGGACATCTACCAGCCATACCTTGTCCGGGACTCCTACACTGGAAGCCAGATAATAGTGTTCTTCAGGGACCTGGCGCTAAGCAACTGGGTAAGCTTCCACGTAGACTTTAGGGACCCCGAGGACGCCGACAACGCTGCTAGGCGCTTCGTAATCGAGCTCGCGAAGAGACGCGAACAGCACCCAGGCGGCATAGTAGTCATCGCGCTCGACGGCGAAAACTGGATGATAATGCCGAACTACAGGAAATATGCACCATTCTTCCTAGAGAGAATCGTTGAATACATGGGCCAGAGCAACATCCTCGTCCCCACGACCCTGTCAGGCTACCTAGCGAAAAACCCCCCGAAAAGGACACTGAACTACCTGCCCACTGGCTCCTGGATAGAGCTAACAGACAGGCAGTGGACTGGGGGCGTGAAGGACGAGCTATGGAAAGAAGCAATGGAAACGATGCTCTTGGCCGAGGCGGCCTACCAGCTACTCGGAAAAGACTCAGAAAAAATGCTGAAAGACCCGTCTTCACCGCTATACAGCCTCTTCAAGGCCCTCGCAATAGGCCTCGACAGCGACTTTTACTGGTACGGAGACGACAAGCGGGAACAGGAATTCATAAAAGCCTGGCTCGCGGAGGCTAGAAAAATAGCAAAAAGCATCCTGGAAACAGTCGAGGTAAAGATCTCTGAGCGGACAAACAGCCACGTCTTCCTAGAGCTGACAAACAGGAACCAGGCAACAGCTACTCTCAGCGTAGCAGTACAGGCAGAGGGATACTCAAGCCAGATCCACGTCTCTGTTGCCCCAAACGCTTCGTCCAGGATACCTGTCTACGTCTCCAGCGACTCTGCCACCATCAGGGTTTCAGCTGGCAAAGTCACGATTACAGAGCTTAAACTCGCAAAAACAAAATAGATATTTGTGTCCCCCTGTCTAAATAGAAACAGGTAGCGTATATGAGGTACTGGAAGGCATTCTCTATCATGGCCCTCGGCTTCCTGCTCGGGCTCATAGCAGGACTACTTATACCCCCATCCCTCACCCAGTTAATACTTGACTATATGCGGGACGTTTTAAGGCGTAGCGGGCTCAACATTTCCTTGTCCCCCTTGCTACTAATGATGCTGATCTTTACCAACAATCTACGCGTGTCCCTCCTAATCATTGTCTCTGGAATCCTCATAGCGGGGCCCCTCATCATACTATTCATCAATGGAGCAGTCGTCTCAGCGGCATATCTATATGCTTCCAGCAAAACATCCCCAATAACTGCCTTCCTCGCTATTTTCCCGCATGGCGTCGTAGAGATACCGGCAATAATAAACATCGCGGCCGCTTCGACGATTTTCTGGCTAAACCTCTGGAGAAAAATAATGAATAAAGCAGACATCGACATCAGCGGCGAGGTTATAACCCTATTGAAGCAACTCGCCTTGACGGCCGCGCTCCTATTTGTAGCAGCCATAATAGAAGCCTTCGTCACTCCAGTAATCGCAAACATACCCATCTACAATGGTCTTCCCTAGCCCGCGCAGTTTGGCAGGCCTCAGATTTAGTTTTTAAACATGTTTTCTGTCTATAATGCATATGAGTGAAGCGTCTGAGCACGCCCGGATGATAGCTGTCACACTGATTCTCGAGGGGATTTCTGCGGCTGACCCAGTAAAGGCGGTAAAGAATTTTCTCAAACTGGACGGCGACATCCTCGTTCTCGGGGACGGGACAAGGATACCTCTCAAGGGCAAGGTAATCGTCGTTGGAAGTGGGAAAGCGTCTGGCGGCATGGCCCTGGCGGTAGAAGAGATGCTGGGAAACAGGATTACTGGGGGAGTAGTCTCTATACCAGAGGAGCTCGTAGAAAAGTATTCTGGCTCGCTTTCAAGGGTAAAAGTAGTTGGCGCTACGCATCCAAGGGCATCTCAGAAAAGTGTCGAAGCTGGCCAAAGGATAGTTGAAAGTGTTAGGGGCTTAAGCGGCGAGGACGTAGTTATCGCGCTTTTCTCGGGGGGAGGAAGCGCCCTAGCAGAGTTGCCAGTAGAGGGTGTAGGCATAGACGAGATAGGGGAACTCAGCATCAAGCTAATGAAGGCAGGAGCAAACATAGTCGAGCTCAACACGGTCAGGAAACACCTTTCAAGGCTTAAGGGCGGCTGGCTCGCCAAGCATGCCTACCCAGCCACACTTGTAGCCCTCATGATAAGCGACGTCGTCGGCGACAGGATGGACATAATTGCCTCTGGCCCAACAGTCCCAGACCCCACGACCTACCACGACGCGGTCAACATAGTGAAAAAGTACGGCCTATGGGAAGAGGCCCCCCAATCAATCAAGAAGATCCTGGAAGACGGCATAGCAGGCAAAATTCCAGAAACACCCAAGCCGGGAGACCCAGTATTCGAAAAAGTAAATAACAGGATAATCGCAAGCAACATAATTTCACTCAACGCGATGGCCAGCAAGGCACGGGAAATGGGCTACAACACAGTCATCCTCACCTCGATGCTCGAGGGAGAAGCCAGAGAAGCCGGAAAAATACTCGCGGCCATAGCAAAAGAAGTCCTCAAAACCGGGAACCCAGTCCCCCCACCAGCAGTCATACTCGCCGGGGGAGAAACCACCGTAACCGTCAGGGGCCGGGGCACAGGCGGGAGAAACCAAGAGCTAGCCCTCTCAGCCGCGATAGCCCTGAAGGGAGAACAAAGGATAGCAATAGCCTCGGCCGGCAGCGATGGCCGGGACGGGCCCACAGACGTCGCGGGAGCAGTAGTGGACGGCTACACCTATGAAAAAGCACAAAAACTCGGCCTCTCGCCAGAGACATACCTAGAAAACAATGACAGCTACACCTTCTTCCAGAAAGCCGGAGGACACATAAAGACAGGCTATACTGGCACAAATATAAACGACCTAGTAGTAATCGTCGTCGAAAAGGAAAACCCATGGGAATAGAAATATCCAAGGTAAAAATAAAGCTAAAATGTTGAGTCTTTTTTCTTTGCTCTTTAATAGTACCTACGGGATCTTTGGTAAGAGCCGCGTCCTCTCCTTCTAGAGGAAAAGTCTTCTTCGAACTCTTTCTCTGAAATGTTGTTTTCCTGGTTTACTTCTTCGATTTTGTTTTCTGCGGCCTTTATGGATCCAAATCTTCCGAGGCCGAGCCTGAGCTTTCCCTGGTAGAGTGAAACGTAGCCGTTGACAAGTGAGACTGTGTCTCCAACTACGCTTTTGAACTGGTCTATCTGGTCGTCCCAGGCGGTGAGGACTGCTACGCCTGTCTCGTCTCCTACGAGGACGTCTGCTACTCTGTGAGAGGTGCCGTCCCTCCTAGAGGTTATTTCTTTTTCTTCTCCAACGTCTAGTACTTTAAAGGTTACAGAGAATTTGCGTGTGTTTGGAGTTATATCTGCTATTTTTACTTCTTTTGTCTCTATATTCGAGTTATACATTTTCTTTTCGCTCGTGGGTTCACCACGTCAAGCACTTAGCGTAGACCGGTGCTTATAAATGTGTTGTTGCAAGGGAAGTTTTCCCACAAAGCCTCAGACTACTTTTTTGTTTTGAGTGCGCGTATAAGGAGGGCCCTACTCATCGTTATTGCCCCGAAGAGGTTTCGCTGCATGAAACCCTTTTGCAAGAAAGCCCTGTCTGGGACCCTTCTCAGCATGTAAACTCTTCTTCTCTTAGCAATGTTTCTCGGGAGGCTCGTCAGTACTCTCCAGGCCGCAAGCATGTAGGCTGCGGACTCTTTCCTGCCAGACAACGCGAGCACAACTGACGACAAGTACCCCAGGTAGAGTGTTACAAGGAATGTTGGCAACATGTTTTCTGGCTCCATGTTTTTTACCACGTTTTGTATCCTGTTCCGGTAGCCGAAGTACAGCTTGTCAAACCGTAGCCTGCTCGAGATCTTGTCTTCGTGGTGGACGACCGCCCGCGGCTCTAGGACAGTATTGTAGCCGGCGAGCCTCACACGCCAAGTATAGTCGGTGTCGTCGTCATATATGAAGTAGCTACTGTCGAAGCCCCCAAGCCTGAAGTATAGTTCGCGTGGGGTTAGCAGGGCCGCTGAGGAAGCCACGAAGAGGGCTATTGGCTGTCTAAAGATCTGCTCGTCGAAGCCGTATGTGGAGACCCAAGTCGCCGTCAAGTCTATTGCGAGGCCCGCGTGGTCCATTCTGCCCTGGTTGCTCTGGGACACGACTTTTGCCTGTACACAGCCAACGTTGGGCAGTTCTTCGGCTGTCTTTACCAAGTGTTTCAGCCAGTCTTTTTCTACTTCGACGTCGTTGTCGAGGAAGACTAGGTACTTGCTCTGGGGCGAGCTAGCCATCGCGCCAATGTTGTGTGAGCCGGCGGCCCCTATGTCCCTGTCGAAATGTATAATTTTGACCCTGTCTGTGGGCCCTATTTCTTCCCGTATCTTTTCCTCAATGTTCTCTGTTAGAGAGTCGACGACTATAACCTCGTAGTCCGGGTAGTCGGTCTGGAGCACGCTCCTTAGACACTTCACTAGGGAAGCGGTGCCCTTAAAGTTGACTATTATTATGCTTACTTTTGGATAGTTCTCAGGCACACTTCCTCACCTCAGGGCGCGTGCAGCCTCGAAGGAGCTGAAGACCACGTCGTCCATGTTTAGGTAGCTCCACAGCCCAAACCTTCCGATGGTAATTATTCCCACGTCTCGTAGCTCCCGCCTTGCACGTTTAACGTTCTTAGAATAGTTCCTGTCGTAGACAACGTAGCCATACTTCCAGAACCACGCCTTGGCAACCTCTACCCTGTCCCCCCTTATCAGGCCCACAGCCTCTAGGCCCTCGATTGTTTTCTGCACCGATTTTTCGGGGTCGAGCCTCTCGCTGGGTGGAACAGTTATTTCTGCAATAATGTTTGCGCCGTTACGGGGCGCCATGAATGGGCTATAGTTGCTTAGGAACGCTATCCTGTGAAAAATTGTCTCCTCGTCTGGGAAATATACCCAGTGGTAGCGTGGAAGCCTCGTGTCCCGGAGGCCTATGCCGACGACTATGAGGGAATTGTAGTCGAGGTGTGGGAAGCCCCTTAGCCCAGCTATCCTCGCCACCTCGGGGAGTGGCAGGCTTGAAACCACCCGGTCGTATTGCAGGGTCTCGCCGTTGCTCAGCACTATAGTCTTGGCTCTAGGGTCTATGGCGTCTACTCTTTGCCCGAGCCTTAACTCGACATTACCGTTTTTTCTCAGCCTTGACTCAAACGCATTGACGAGTTCCTGTATTCCTCCCACGCGTGGATAGACAAAGTTGAGCTGGTGAAGGTAGCCCTCCGTGTTTATGCCTACGGCTGTCTTCAAGAGGTCGTCGAGCGGGGGGTTTGGAACACGGTTGCCGACCCATTCAAGCGAGATTTGTTTTAGGTCGCGTTTCCATAGTTTGCGGTTGTAGGGTATAAGATAGCTGTCGGCAATCGTCTCCCCAAAGGTTGCGTATATCCACTCCTCGAAGTTCGAGACATTTTCTGATTCGCCACATCTATGCTTGACGTACTTGTTTAGTAAGTCTCGCAGAGCCCTATAGCGGAAATCTGGGGAAAGCATGTATAGCCCGTTCTCGAAAGGATACTTTACATACTTCCCATCAAAGTATACCCGGGCATCCCTCCTATGCCTCACAACGTTGTTACCAAGCAACCCCAAAAAGAACCTCATCCTCCGCTGGTCACGCGAAAAAAGTATATGTGAGCCCCCAGCGTCGAAAACATATCCATCGATGTTTTCGCTCCTAAGAAGGCCCCCCAGCCTTTCCTCCTTTTCTACCAGTGTAACGCTAAAGCCGCGTCTCGACGCCTCGTAGGCAAAAGCGGTTCCCGCCAGTCCACCTCCGAGTACAGCTATCTTCACGTCAAATGCTATCTTCATGGTTAGTAATATTTTTTTAGACCCACACGGTAACCTAAGTAAGGTAAATATTCCCGAAGTGACCCTGCTATGCCCATAGCAAAGAAGAGGCTTGTACTCGTCCTGGAGCTCCTAATCGTTCTAGCCATCTTTGCATATACACTGTACAATTTCAACGTCGAAAACTTCCTAGAAGCCCTCTCAAACATTGAGCCACTAGACCTGTTGCCCATCCTTGTCTTTGAGGCGACCTACTACCTTGCACACGCCGCGGCCTTCTGGTTGCTCTGCAAGAAAAGCTTCAATCTTTCCTTCTGGGACGCGCTCGGCGGCTCGATGCTTGCATGGCTCGTAGACATATTGTTGCCCGGGGCCTTCATAGAGGGTGACGTCGCGAGGGCTATATTTCTAAGGACAAAAGGGGACTGGCCGAGAGCAGTCAGCTATACGGTCTTCTATAGGTTCCTCATAAACATAACAATGGTTATCTTCATTGTCTTCACGTCTCTCTTGGCCATAAACCTCCTTAAATTCTATGAGCAATACTTTCTCCTATACATGGGCATCGTGGTAGCGACCCTCCTTGCGTCTGCACTGCTATACCTCTTTCTCTGGAAGCCTCAAATAATAAAGAAGGCTGTTTTAGGCATAGCTGTAAGGCTGAAGGCAAAGTCTCTAGACAAATTCGAGAAAGACCTAGACACCTTTCTAGCATACGTGGCGCAGTCTTCTCGAGACTTTAATCCTAGGAACATCTACCTATGGGGCGCAATAATATTCCTCCTTGTCCAGTGGGTAGCGGGCATAATGACTCCCTACTTTTCTCTCAAGGCCATCGGTGTAGAGGTTAACCCGTTTCTCATAGGTCCAGGATACACGATACTCACAATATATTCGCTTGCGTCCATAGGCATCCCATTCATGGTTGGAAGCATAGACGCGGCGCTCATAACCCTCTATATTCTACTTGGCGTCCCCAAGGAAAAGGCCCTAGTGGCAACACTATTAGGCAGGAGCATAACAATAATCTTCTCGATCTCCTTTATCTACCCAATAGGAATACACTTCGCGAGGAAAGTCTTCAGCTCTACGAGCTTCTCCTCGATAAAGGAAACAATCGACAAGGCAATAAAAGAATATGGTTTTTCCTATGGCTCCCAGGGCCGCGACAAATAAGGAAAACTATTTCCTGTAGAGTTGCCTCAGTTCTCTGCTTATCCTCTCCCTTATCCTTTCGTCTAGAAACGCGTCTGCGTCCTTCAGCTCGCTAAGCGTAACAACTGCTATGACATGAGAGCATATACCCTTTTCCTGGAACCCTTTACATGTACAAATGAATTTGCCGTTCTCGTATCTAACCAGGTGCTTGCTGTTTTTCCCGATAACGTAGTAGAGATAGGGGCTAATCTTGACAACTCTGCCCTCGCTTAGTAGCCAAGCCGCCTTGTTTATCATCTTGGTAGTTACACTGCTAGCTTGGCCGCCACCCCCGCTCTCAACATGATGAACCTGATTAGTGTTATTGCTGGTCATTACGGAAAGATTAAAACACTTCAAGTATTAATATCTTGGTGTCGAACGTGAAGAGAATAGCAGTTGTGTCGGATTCCCACGACAATCTAGAGGCGATAAGCCTCTTCATCGAGCATGTAAAAAAGGAAAACATTGAAGCCATAATACATGCAGGAGACATCGTATCCCCATTTGCCCTACGAATGTTTAAGGGCCTGAAGCTCTACGCAGTTTTCGGGAACAACGACGGCGAGAAACTGCTTCTAAAAAAGGCGGCAGACGAGCTAGGAATAACACTGGAGGAGCAGCCCCTCTTCGTAACGATTGAGCCCTACAGCATAGCCGTAATCCACGGCGTCGGTAGCCTAGAAAAAACACAGAAATTTGCGAAGGCACTGGCCAAGAGCGGGGACTTTAGACTCGTAGTGTATGGCCACACCCATCAGATAGACGTCCAACAAGTAGGCGAAGCCCTTGTCTTGAACCCGGGCACCCTGTCCGGATACCTGGCAGGAAAACGAACATACGCAATAGTAGACCTCGACACTGTCCAGGCAGACATAGTTGAACTCTAGCCCCCACAGGAGAGATGAAGCTTCATGGACGACGCAGAGGTACTCGAGACAATTAGGACAGCCACAAAAAGGGCAGCAGCCGAGGCCCTCAAAGTACTAGAAGAGGGAACTGGGGCCAAAGAACAGGGCAGGGGGAGCGGCGGAGATATCTCACTTCTCGGAGACCTAGTAGCCGAACAGACGGCGATTAGCTACCTCCAGGAAAAAATTGGAAGCTTTAGGGTAGTTTCAGAGGAAATTGGGGAAAAAACCTTTGGGGACGGAGGAAGCTACACTTTTATTATAGACCCACTTGACGGGAGCAGAAATTACAAGCGCGGAGCCCCCTTATTTGCCGTTTCCATCGCTGCTGCAAGGGGAAAGACCCTCGAAAACGTTTTTGGCGGCGTTGTATATGCCCCTCTCCTAAACCTGGAATTCTACGCCCTGAAGGATAGAGGAGCCTACCTAAACGGCAAAAAGATTGAAGCAAAAACCAGTAGTGACGGCCTCGAAAGCAAAGTAATAGCTGTCAGTTCTCCTCCCAAGGCAAGCTTTCTCCCATCAATCTTCGTGTCGAGGCTTGCGACACACGGTGTAGCTCTAAGGATGCTAGGCTCAGCCAGCCTAGAGCTCGCGATGCTCGCCTCTGGAAGCATAGACGCATACATAGATGCATGGGGAACAATGAGAATCGTAGACATAGCGGCCGCCCAACTCATAGCACGGGAAGCTGGAGCATATACACTCATAGGGGGCAAAGACGGGAACCCACCCCTTCTATCTCTCAAAGAGAGAGTCTACATCCTTGTTGCCGCAAGTAGAGACCTAGCCGAGAGTCTTGCGTCCCTCTATAGGGAAAGTTTCGGCTATGACATCCATGATGTTTTCAAGGTGATGAGATAAAGTGAGGATAATAGATGCACATGTACACCTCTCAGACTTCAAAAGAGAGGAAATAGAAGACTTCATCCACGAAGGATACATCCTAGTAGCAGTGGCAGAGGACTACGAATCTTCTCTTAGAACACTCGAACTAAGAGACCTCTTCCCAGAAAATATTAAGGCATGCGTAGGCCTTCATCCATGGAAGACAAGAGAACAACTGAACCTCGAAGCCGAACTAGAAAAAGTCCTCGACCTGGTTAGGGACTCCGACTGCATAGGAGAAGTGGGACTAGACAAGAAGTTCGTGCCAGAAAACACACTACAGGACCAGCTACGAATCTTCAACCAATTCGTCGACGCGGCCACCAAGTCTGGCAAGCCTCTCAACATTCACTCCGCGGGGGCGTGGGGAGAAGTCCTAGACGTTCTACGCGAGAAAAAAGCAGAGAGAGTCGTGTTGCACTGGTGGACGGGGCCAATCAATCTCCTAAAAGAAATCATCCAGTCAGGCTACTACGTGACAATCAATGCCTCGATCAAGATCCAGGAAAAATCCAGAAAGATAGCAGAAGAACTGCCGCTAAACCTCATTTTGACAGAGAGTGACGGGCCATACAACTATAGGGGCCTCTACCTAAACCCCAAACTCGTGCCGGAAACACTGCAAATACTCTCGCAAATAAAGAATGTGCCAGTCCAAGACATAAAGAACAAGGTATGGCAAAACTTCTTAAACCTATTTAACGCTAATAAAGCCTAGATGATGAGTACTCTCGGCGACGAGCCCCCGCCGTGAAGACAACTTACCCGTCTGACTTTTCAGCCGGTTTGGTACACATCACTAGTCAGCTTCGCAAGCGGTCATCACTGTCTCAAATTACACACATGTGTTTAAAAACAGTTTCCCCGATAGTCGCAGTCTTTTTATTTTAGACATCTATAAAACCACTCAGGTACAAATGAAGATCCAAAAACTCGACGGATACACGCTTATAACATACAAGGACATCAAGCTCAGAGACGGCGTCCTAGTCCAGGGACTACCAGGCATAGGGCTCGTCGGCAAAATAGCCGTTGACTACATCGTCTCAAGACTCGACCTAGAAAAAGTAGCCGAACTCATAGGGCCCGGGATCCTCTTGCCGGCCGGCAACGTCGGCGTCTTCGTGACAAACCAGGGAGAACTCCAGCTACCCTCCTACAAGTTCTACTACTACAGCGGCACAGAGCGGGACTTCCTCTTCTTGACAAGCGAGGTACAGCCCACCGTATGGGCCCAGTATGAGGTAGCAGAAAAAGTCCTCGATCTCTTCGTATCCCTCGGTGGAAGGGAAGTAGTCGGCCTATGCGGGACAGCAATAGAAGAAGCAGAGACAGGCGTATACTACGCGTTGGCCACCCAAAGACTAGGAGAAAAACTTGAATCCATCGGCGCAAAGAGGAGCAGTGGAGGAACAATCACAGGCGCATGCGGCCTCCTACCAGCACTAGCCTCCCTAAGGGGACTAGACGCCTTCGTCCTCATGGGTAGCACACAGACCTCCGAGCCAAACTTCGCCGCCGCCAAAGAGGTAATAATCGCCTTCTCCAAGCTCTACGGCATATCAATAAGCCTAGAAGAAATAGAAAAGGTCATCAACCAGATAAGGGAAAAAGAGGAAGAGGCCAAAAAAATACTAGAAGAGGCCAAACCCAAAGAAGGCGAACAGCTACCAAGCTGGTACGTCTAGCCTAGACTATTGTTACTTCTCTAAAATATGTTAACTTTAAATCGTGCCTTTTCAACAGTGCTATGTGCAGACCATGAGCCATAAACAGCCTCCCTGGCACGCCCTCGACATAGACGAAGTCTTCCAGACGCTAGAGAGCTCCCCAGGGGGTTTAACAAGCGTAGAGGCAGGGGAACGTCTCAGAACATATGGATACAATGTTGTCGTGGAGGAAAAGAGGACTCACCCCTTGATAATCTTCTTGAACCAGTTTAAAAATCCCCTTGTGTTACTCTTGATCTTCGCTTCTATCCTCTCATTCTCTATAGGCGAAGCCTTCGACTCAATCATAATAATAGTCTTAGTGATCCTAAGCGCTATCATCGGTTTCTACCAAGAATACCGTGCTGAACGCGCGCTAGAAGCCATAAAGAAGATGGCATCCCCAAGAGCACTCGTTCTACGCGACGGAAAACCAGTAATGATTGACGCAAGCGAAGTTGTCCCCGGAGACGTCCTCATCCTACAGAGCGGGGACAAAGTAGCGGCAGATGCAAGGATATTTGAGACCGTGAGCCTCAGGATGGACGAGTCTCCCCTCACAGGAGAATCAACCCCTGTCGAAAAATCCACAGAGAAGCTTCCAGAGGACACAGAAGTCGCGGACAGGGTAAACATGGCCTTCGCCGGCACAGTAGTGGTCTACGGCAAGGGGAAAGCCGTCGTAGTAGCCACGGGCAAAAACACCGTGCTAGGGAAAATCGCGTCGGCAATCGAGTCCGCCGAGGAGAAAACCACGCCACTTGAAAAGGAGCTCTCTGGTCTAAGCAGGTGGCTCCTAGTCCTAATGATCGGCGTAGCTTTCGTCGTCTCTCTGACAGGCTTCTTCATAAGGGGATACTCTGTACTAGACATAATCATCTGGACGATTAGCCTGGCCGTTGCCGCCGTCCCAGAGGCACTACCAGTCGTCGTGACGAGCTCATTGGCTATAGGCGTATATAAAATGGCAAAGAGAAACGCGATAGTCAGGCGTCTCCCAGCAGTAGAAACCCTGGGCTCAACCACCTATATCTGCTCTGACAAGACGGGGACAATGACAAAGGGCGAGATGACCGTCACAAAGATATGGATGAGGGACACAATAATAGATGTTACAGGCACGGGCTATGCCCCCAAGGGAGAATTCAGAATAAACACACAAGTCATCGACCCGAAACAATACGAAGGCCTAAGACTATTGCTACTTGCTGGGCTAAACAACAACGACTCAGAGCTCCAAGAGATCAATGGTGAATGGATTGGCCAGGGAGACGGAACAGAAATAGCGCTAAAGACGCTTGCATACAAAGCCGGAGTAAAGGAGGTTATGCCAAGGCTAAGCGAGGTCCCATTCTCGTCCGAGAGAAAAAGAATGTCTACTCTCCACATCCTTAACGGGAAAAAGATTCTCTTTGTGAAGGGGGCCCCAGACATAATAGTCGCTCTTTCTACACAAATAGCTACTATAAATGGAGAAGTACAACCACTAACAGAGGAAACCAAGAGGGAAATACTCAAAGCAAACGATGAACTAGCCTCCCAGGGGCTGAGAAACCTGGCCTTAGCATACAGGTATTTGGAGGGCGACGAAGAGGAAATAGGGGAAGACGCCGAGAAGAACCTGGTCTTCCTAGGCATAGTATCAATGATAGACCCCCCCAGGCCAGAAGTCAAGGAGGCCCTGGAAACCTGCAAGCAGGCAGGAATAAACGTTGCCATGATCACTGGGGACCACCTACTAACAGCGGTAGCTGTAGCACGGCAACTAGGCATGATGAATAAAGAAGACATAGCGATTACCGGCAGAGACCTAGAAAAAATGAGCGACGAGGAGCTCTACAGCAAGGTGGAAAAAATAAGGGTCTACGCACGCGTATCGCCAGAACACAAGCTCCGCATAGTAAACGCCCTAAAGAAGAGGGGGCACATCGTCGCAATGACAGGCGACGGAGTCAACGATGCTCCAGCCCTGAAAGCCGCAGACATAGGTATAGCAATGGGCAAAACAGGGACAGAAGTAGCCAAAGAAGCTTCAGACCTCATCCTAGCAGACGACAACTTTGCCACAATAGTTGAAGCAATAAAGCTCGGCAGAGAAATATTCGAGAACATCAAGAAGTTCATAGTCTACCTCCTCTCGGCAAACTTCGCAGAGCTACTCCTACCACTCTCTACCGCAGTTCTCGGGCTACCCCTCCCGTTCACAGCCACACAGATCCTCTGGGTAAACCTCGTAACCGACGGTCCTCCTGCACTCGCCCTGAGCCTGGAAAAGGGAGAAAAAGACCTAATCTTCAGGCCCCCGAGAAAGCCAGGAGAGCCACTATTTTCCAAGAAAGAGATAATAGTCTACTTTGTAGTGGTGCCCGTCCTCTTAACTCTCCTACTAACAGGAAGCTTCCACATATTGCTGGCCAGGGGCGAGCCAGAAATCGAGGCCAGAACAACCGTGTTCACCTCGCTTATAATCACAGAGCTTGTCATGGCCTATGCACTACGCTCGTTGCATAAGCCATCCCTAAAACTAAACCCGCTAGACAACAAATGGCTAGCACTGATACTCATCTTATCTCTACTCCTACAGCTTGCAGTCCTATCAATACCTCAACTTGCAAACCTACTCGGCATATCCCCGATTACGGCCTACGATCTGGCACATGCAGCGATAGTGGCTGTGACCATGTTCATATCGGTAGAGATAGCTAAGAAGTTCCTCAACCACTAGCACTGTGTTTCAGCTCTTTTAGCCAACTATTTTATTTTGTAAAGAAAGATTTTAAAAAAGTATTAATAAATTTTATCAGCAAAACATAATTAAGCTTGTTAACATATTAATTTATAAGTTGATATTAATAATGAGACATGAATAATACATGAGAATAACAACCAGCTTAATAAAGGCCGATATTGGCGGAGTAGCTGGGCACGTTGTTGTTCATCCAAAGCTCGAGGAGCTAGCTAGGAAAAAGCTTCAGGAGGCTAAAGAAACAGGACTCATAATAGACTTCTATGTATATCATGCGGGGGACGACCTTCAGCTCTTCATGACACATACACGTGGCGTGAACAACCCAGAGATACATAAATTGGCGTGGGACATATTTGTCGAGGCAACCGAAAAGATAAGCAAGCCATTAAAACTGTACGGAGCCGGCCAAGACCTGCTCAAGGAGGCGTTCTCGGGAAACGTGAGGGGTATGGGTCCAGGAGTCGCAGAGATGGAGTTCGAGGAGAGGAAAAGCGAGCCTGTTCTCGTGTTCTCCGCAGACAAGACAGAGCCAGGCGCTTGGAACTTTATCCTCTACAAGGTCTACGCTGACCCATTTAATACCGCGGGTCTCGTGATTGACCCCTCGATGCATGCGGGCTTCATCTTTGAGGTATACGACGTGTACGAGCACAAAGGTGTAAAGATCTCGACGCCGGAAGAGAGCTACGACCTATTGGCGCTCATAGGTACTACTGGCCGCTACATTGTGAAGCGTGTTTACAGGAAGAGTGACGGCGAGATAGCTGCCGTCTCCTCAGCTACACGTCTAAACCTTATTGCTGGCCGCTACGTGGGCAAGGACGACCCGGTCCTGATTGTGAGAGCCCAGCACGGCTTCCCAGCAACGGGAGAAGTGCTAGAAGCCTTTGCCTTTCCACACCTGGTCGCGGGGTGGATGCGTGGCTCACACACGGGGCCGCTGATGCCGGTTGCCCTAAAAGACGCCAAGTGTACACGCTTTGACGGGCCTCCAAGGGTTGTCGGGCTCGGCTTCAGCTTGCATGACGGCCACTTAGAGGGCCCAGTAGACCTCTTTGACGACCCGGCGTTTGACGAGACGCGGAAACAGGCACAGATAATAGCTGACTATATGAGGCGGCATGGGCCTTTCATGCCCCACAGGCTTGGACCAGAAGAAATGGAATACACGACTCTGCCTGTTGTCCTGGAGAAGTTGAAGAACAGGTTTGTCCCGGTAGAGGCAGAATAAATCTTTGGAGGGGACGTGGCTCCCTAAAAAATACTGTTTTTTTCTATTATTGTTTCCTCCTCGAAGGTCAACGGGTTCACCTTGACTAGTCCAAACATTATTGTGTCGTTTTCTCCTATGTCGACATTGGACAGTACCTCAAAGCTACGGGAAGACAGATCTACCCCAGATATTATCCCTATGCCTTTGAGCATTTTGCCGTCGCCGCTTATTCCGACGAGGGTATGCATGAACTCTGCTCCCGTCATTATTCTTACCCGCCTGTGTCCATACATGGCTTTTAGGAAGGAGGAAATCTCTTCTGGGACGCTTTTTTCAGAGAATATGCTTACATGGTCGTCTGACATCTCTGCATAGTGGACTCTGCTACCTAGAATGTACTCGAGCCTTGTGAGCTCGTTTTTTTCCAGCTCGTTCCCTGTGAAGGTCAAGGTGTAGAGGATTTTTCTACCCACGAAGCTCACTTTTGTTGTCTTTGCATTGGCCAGATACTTCCTGTACTGGTATTTCCGGTACTCTTTCCTGTCTACGCGGTCCCTAGCCTTTACAAGCTGTGGGGCGTCTATCCTGATGGTCTTCGTTACTTGGCCCAGTATCTTCTCCATCTGTATGCATTCGTTTGGTCTAGACACGATTAGGGCAACGTCTGGCTTTGCGACTAGGGCTTTGAAAAGCTTAAGCTCCCTGCCTTCGAGCTCTGTAACCCAGCCCGTCGTATCGATGATTATCCGGTCTGCCTTCAGCTCGTCCTCAGCCTTTTCGACTAGGAGCTTCACGCCTGCAACGTGCCTGTGTAGTAGGCCTGCTGGCGTTATGTTTCCCACGAAGAACCCATCTATGAAGTGTGCCTCAGAAAGCGTAAGCACTGGCTTCTCTATTATGCCGAGCCCAATAGTCGTGGGCGGGCCAATGCTTTTCTGACCTATATCCGCGTCGACTACTGCGACTTTTTCGCCTTTCTCGGCGAACTTGTTTGCGAGGAAAGTAGCCACGGAAGTTTTCCCTGAGTCTAGTCCGCCAACTATCATTATCTTCTTGGCGTCTTTTTCGAGAATACGGAAGACTTCCTCACGCGAAGGCGGGACAGTGTCCCCCTTAACAAAGGATACTCTGCCAGTATACAGGTCTATCTCTGAATCCTTCAATGCGTAGAGTGGAACAGCTCTTAGCGGCTCCACGGTGTATTCGCGGTCCGCCTCAAGTATTGATCCATAGGCTCTAAGCTCTCCGCCTAGAACCCTAAAAGAAGACTCGCCCTCAACTATGAGCGTGTAGCCCTCAGGAATAGTAATCTTCGGCATTGGTTCTCCAATAACCTTTTTATCTCCAGTGAAATATTTTTTGTCGTGGTTCAAACCCGTTTTAAGATAGGAAATGTTACTGTGAGGCTTATCCAAGGAGACATCACCGAGCAAGACGTAGATGTCATTGTCAATGCGGCTAACAGCTATCTCAAGCACGGGGGCGGAGTCGCGTTAGCCATAGTCCGCAAGGGTGGAGAAATAATACAGAAAGAGAGCGATGAATGGGTGAAAAGGAACGGCCCTGTCCCAGAAGGCGAAGTAGCCGTGACCACTGCTGGGAAACTCAAGGCCAAATACGTTGTCCACGCGGTTGGCCCTAAGTTTGGCGACCCCGAGGGCGACGTCAAGCTCAGAAATGCTATACGCAACTCTATCCTCAAGGCCGAGGAGCTGGGACAATCGAGCATAGCCCTTCCAGCAATATCTACTGGCATCTATGGATACCCCTACGAGCGATGTGCACAAATAATGGCCGACATAGTCAAGGAGCTTTCGCCAAGCCTAAATAACTTGAAAGAGATAAGAGTTGTCTTGTGGGGGCAAGAAGCATTCGAGACGTTTAGAAGGATTTTCCACGAGAAGCTGTCGGGCTATACCTCGTCCTGTGACTGAATCCCTACCTGCCTTCTTCCAATTAGCCAAGCTACAAAAAGGGCCCCGAAAACAACTACATAGATGAGAAGCCTTGTTTCAGACACATCGCGGAGCTCCATGGTTATAATTTCCCTCACGATGAAAATGAGGGCGGCTTCTATGACGATGATCACGGAGATGTGTTTTTCCTGTATACCCGTTATCAGGGTGCGCATAAGGTCAATTGACACGATCATTAAGAGTGCCTCGTCTAGAAAGGTGACGAAGTGTTGGCGCTGAAAGGTAGATGTAACAGCAAGGTCGACGGCTTCTCCTGCAAGCTTGAAGAGGGACAGTAGAACGCTGACACCAAGCAAGATTGCTATTGCGAGTTCCAGGATAGATATGAAGTAATGGGAAATCCGCGCTATGCTATGACTCATAAGCACTAGCTTGCTCTTAAAAATATATGTTTTTTCCATAACCAATCATTACAAAACAAAAGTGGTGCACAGGGTTGCTTGAGGTAGCGATACTTGCGGGCGGCGAGGGAAAAAGACTGGGAAACAGCTACAAGCCACTACTACGCATATGTGGAAAACCAATACTCATGAACATGATAGAAAAACTCGAAAAACTAGAGCCAAGCATAATAATTGTTGTCCATACAGAGGAACAAGAAAACATGCTTAAAGTGGAGCTCGAAGCCCTGAAGCAAAGGACAAACATTAGAATAATAAGAGACGCGATAAACAGCCAAGCATCCCTTATAGGCCTCTATACTGCACTTACCAGTTCAACGGGTGACGCGGTCATAGTTATTCCCAGCGACACGCCTTTCCTTGAAGCCTCCTCGCTCCTTAGGCTTAGAGCAAAACTCCAGGATTTCGACGCGGCGATACCTATCTGGCCTAGCGGCTATATAGAGCCACTCATAGCAATATACAGGGTCGCACCAGCACTAGAAGCAGTAAAAGAATCATTGTCCAAGAACATGCTACAAATATCCAGCACTCTGAAAAGGCTGAGAATAAACTATGTCCCAGTAGACCAGGTATTCTCGAGACCAGAAATAGAGACATTCAATATCAACACGTATGAGGACATGGAAAGGGCAGAAAAAATCTGCAGAGAAAAATATGCCATCAATGAGTGACCCACGTCACGGGAACGGGTCTTCTATCAATAGTTGCAAAAGCTTAGTCGTGTTTTCGATGTCCCTCTTGCTGGCTAGAGACGCTGGCGAGTGGATATACCTGACTGGTACGGAGACTGCAGAGACAGTCGCACCGTGAACCAGGAAGCTTCCGGCATCGGTCCCGCTGTATGGAGATATCTGTAGCTGGTACGGCAAAGAGTTCTGCTCCGCGAGCGTCCTGATATGACGGAAGAACTCTACACCAGCAACCATACTCCTATCCATAATTCTGATAGCTGGGCCAGCACCCAGCCTAGTAACGTATTTTTCGGGCGGCACGCCTGGCACGTCGTTTGCAAGAGTACCTTCAACAGCAACAGCATAGTTGGGCTCAAGTTCTTTTGCAAGGACAGATGCCCCCCTCAGCCCCAGCTCCTCCTGGACCGTGAAGGCTACAATGACGCTGCCCCTTCTAGGCTTGGCCCCCTCTTCCAGTGCCTTTAGCAACGCGTAGCATCCAACCCTGTCGTCTAGGGCCTTGCTTATTATGATGTCTCCGAGGTCTCTAAAGTTTCCCTGGAAACTTATAGGTGTCCCTACCTCGACGCCCCTTTCTTCTGCCTCCTTCCTCGTGGAAACACCTATATCAACATATAGGTCATCAATTGAGAGCTCCTTCGAGGGCCCCGTCCTTAGATGCGGAGGAGTACTCCCTATCACGCCCTCTACGGTGCCCCTCGCTGTTAACACTTCCACGACCTGTCCCGGAAGCCCCTCTGGAGTAACCCCGCCTAGAGGCGTGACCCTAAGGAAACCATTATCTGTAATAAAAGACGTCAAAAGTCCAACCTCGTCCATGTGTGCCGCAAGCAGAAGGCTTGGCCTTTCCTCGCCCAACACGACGTACACGTTTCCAATATTATCTGTAACAGGCTCATAGCCGAGCTCGGTGAGCCTCTCGGCGATGATTTCCCGAACGTTCTTCTCGAAGCCCGAAGGTGCAAGAGCATTGGCTAAACTTGAAAGCAGGCCTGTGTCTATCACGCGGGTTTTTACATTTGGACAATTTTAAAATTTTCTAGGTAAAATTTTTGATATTCATGTTTAAAAATAACGGAGAATATAAATATTTCTAAGAAAAAAATAATACTTGACCAAAAATGAAAGCCGGCTACGTAAACAGGATTTTAACGGTAAACCTTTCTGACAATACCATTAAAGAGGAACCAATTGACCCACAAGTAGCAGAAAAATACATTGGCGGCAAGGGCTACGCCCTATACGTATTCTATCACAGATATCTCAAGGAGTACATGGCTAAGGGCATCTCTCCAAAGGACATTGACCCGCTAGGACCAGAAAACGTTCTAGCCTTTACAACGGGACCAATAACGGGCATAGCCGGAGTCCCATCTCCAGGCAGACACCACGTGATGGCTCTCAAGTCTCCACTCACAGGCTCTATTGCTAGTGCAAACTCTGGAGGAGAATTCGGCGCATACATGAAGTTTGCAGGCTACGACATGATCTTTATCGAGGGCGCCGCAGAGAAACCAGTCTATCTAGAAATAGTCAATGGACACGTAGAGATAAAAGACGCTTCTGACCTCTGGGGCAGAAACGTTTTCGACACTACACGTATACTGAAGAGCAGGGTCAAAGGCGAAAACGTCAGCGTTGCATGTATCGGGCCCGCAGGCGAAAACCTCGTTCTCTTTGCGAACATCATGAACGACGAGCACAGGGCAGCTGGCAGGACAGGAGTAGGCGCAATAATGGGAAGCAAGAAGTTAAAAGCAATAGTCGTCTCAGGAAACCAAAAACCACAAATCGCTAATCCAGAAGGGTTCCGCGAACTCTCAAAGAACCTAATAGAGAGGATCAGGAAGAACCCAGTTACCGGAGGAGGACTGCCAAAATACGGTACAGCCGTACTAGTAAACATTATCAACCAGGCGGGGATGCTCCCCTACAAGAACTGGCAATTCGGCTACAACCCAGAAGCCGACAAGATAAGCGGAGAGACACTTGAAAAGACATACCTAATAAAGAGGAGGCCATGCTGGGGCTGCCAGATAGGGTGCGGGAGAGTCGTGAAGGTTCCATTTGGACCGTACCAGATAATGTACAGCGAGGGACCAGAATACGAGTCCATCTGGGCGCTAGGCAATGATACAGGAGTAATGGATCTAGCCGCAGTCATCAAGGCAAACCACCTCTGCGACGAGCTAGGTCTCGACACAATCACTATGGGTAGCACCATTGCAACTGCGATGGAGCTGTACGAGAAGGGTTACATACCAGAGGAAGACCTGCAAGGCATGGACATGAAGTTTGGAAACGCCGCGGCAGTTGTTGAAGCTGTTTGGCGCACGGCCTACAAGGCAGGCTTCGGCGCAAAACTCGCCCTGGGAAGCAAGAGGCTAGCAGAAATGTACGGTGCACCAGAATTATCAATGAGCGTAAAGGGCCTCGAAATGCCAGCCTACGACCCAAGAGGCTCGAAAGGCATAGGGCTAAACTATGCAACCGCTAACAGGGGAGGATGCCACGTAACAGGCTACACAATCTCTCCCGAGATACTTGGACTACCGCAGAAGATCGACCCATTGACACCTGAAGGAAAAGCCCAGTGGGTCAAAATCTTCCAGGACCTTACAAGCGTCGTCAACTCAGCTGTAAACTGTCTCTTCACAACCTTCGAGATAGGGGCCAAAGACTATGCAGACCTCTTCAACACCATTGCAGGCTTTAACTTCACTGACAGCGATGTGTTGAAGATAGGTGAAAGGATCTATAACCTAGAAAGATACATAATGTCCCTCTACGGCTTTAGCGCCAAAGACGACACCTTGCCTCCAAGACTAACAAAGGAGCCAATGCCCGAGGGACCCGTCAAAGGCCAAGTGGTAGAGCTCGACAAGATGCTCGCGGAGTACTACAAGCTGAGAGGCTGGGTCGACGGAGTTCCAACAAAGGAGAAGCTCAAAGAGCTAGGCATAGAGCTCTAAAAAATTATTTTTCTTTTTTTCTTTTAGTCCTTCGGGGTAAAACTTTTTATTCCTTTTTTTTTAGATAGAAAGAGGGGAAAATGGTAAAGGTAAAATTTCTACTGTTTGCAACCCTGAGAGAAACATACAATACAAAAGAAATTGAGGTTGAATGCGACGGGACACTGAAGGATGCAGTTGTTAAGGCTTCTGAGAAGCTGGGAAAAGAATTCTACAATGAGATATTCGAGGACGGCTCCTACAGAAAAGACCGTATAATCCTTATCAATGGCCGGCACATACAGTTTGTAACAACACAGGAACTAAAGGATGGAGACACAATTGCGGTCTTCCCTCCAATAGCTGGTGGGTAGGCACGACACTAAAAGACTTCGGGATAGAAGTAAACTACAAAGTGTGGTTTACAAAAAACGGTAAACCAGTTCTGGGCAAAGGTGGCGTAGACCTTCTATTAGCAATAGATGAGGCGGGCTCGTTGCAAGCCGCAGCCCAAAAACTTGGATATTCATACAGCTTTGCATGGTCATACTTGAAAAAGCTCGAGGACAGCCTTGGAATTAGACTCGTAGAGCTCCATAGAGGTGGGGCCACAAAGGGCTGGGCTAGGCTAACAAAGGAAGGCAGAGAGCTTCTAGAACTATACAAGAAGATAGAGAACGAGATAGACAAGACTGTGAAAAGTTTTGAATAGTTTTCCTATATTATATAGTTCCCCATTTTTTGCCTGGTATTAATTATTGTATATCCTATTTTCCCAAATTATTTTTCTTCATAAATTTTCTGCTAAATATTTTTAAAAACTTCCCGCATATATTCATGTGAGCAAAGAACTAGTCGTAATTGCCCTAGGAGGTAACGCACTAATAAGGGCAGGACAGAGAGGCACTTTCGAGGAGCAGCTCTCCAACCTCTCTAAGATAGCTACCTACATTGTCCAGTTGGCCGAGAAGTATAGCCTTATAATAACACATGGAAATGGCCCCCAAGTTGGGAACTTGTACCTCCAGCAGGAGACAACAAAGGACGTGCCGCCCATGCCACTACATGCATGTGGAGCGATGACCCAGAGCCTCATAGGCTACATGATACAACAGGCCATTTCGACTGCTGATCCAAGCCTAGACGTGGCCGTTGTAACTACACGTGTAGAAGTTGACCCAAACGACCCAGCGTTTAGGTCTCCCTCCAAGCCTATAGGCCCATTTTATCCAGAAGACAGGCTCGAGGAACTGAAAAAGAAGGGATGGGATCTTGTACATGTACCAGGCAAAGGATGGAGAAGGGTTGTCCCCTCGCCGTTGCCGCGGAGAATACTCGAACTAAACGTTATAAGGAGGCTTATAGGAAACTCTGACATAGTAGTCGCCGTGGGGGGCGGCGGCATACCTGTTATAAAGCGTGGAGAGGGCTATGAGGGAGTAGACGCCGTTATAGACAAAGACTTAGCTTCCTCACTCCTCGCCTCCGAGCTTAACGCCTCCAGGTTCGTGATCCTAACTGACGTCGACGGGGTGTACCTCGACTATGGAAAGCCGACGCAGCGGGTGCTCCCGGAGCTTTGTGCAGGAGAAGCTCTCCAAATGGTTGGAAACGGCATGTTCCCTAGGGGGAGCATGGGGCCAAAAGTTGAAGCAGCAGCCCTCTACACACAGAAGACTGGGAAAGTGTCTGTGATCTCGCATCTAGACAAGATCCTCGACGCCGTAGATTTAAGGTTTGGAACTAGGATACTTCCATGTAAATAATTTGTCCAGGGAAGCAAAACATTTTTTAACACCTAAAATTCTCCATGAAATAGTGATACAAATTGAAGAAAGCATTATCCATTTTGCTTCTAATCCTATTGTCAAGCTTCATCACAGTCACGCATGAGGAAACTAGGGGCGTTATAATCACGGGACGTGTTACCTATACCATTACTGGAGGCTTCCTACTAAAAAACGACTATAATACGACTATTCGCGACTATGTCTACGTTTCCGTGCCTCAAAACACGTCCTACCAACAGAGCTTCGTTGTATCAATGAATCCCGCTCCTATCAGGTACGTGGTAGACGAGGATGGAAATACGTATGCGGTTGTATTCGTAGAGGCGGTTCCTGGCAGGAAATACTGGATAAATGTCACATACAGGGTTACAGTTTACAGCTATCAAGTAGACGAGTCTGCACATAAAGGCGCTTGGCCCCCCTTCGGCCTCGTCAAGAAATACACTACTACCTCTGGCTACTGGGACATATATAACCTAACCTTGATTGAGATAGCAAGAGAGGTTGCCTCAGCAAATACCCCCCTCGAGACAGTCACAAAACTGGCAAAATGGGTAGTCCAGAGAGTGAACTACCAAGTATATATGGGAAGGGCTGGTAGCGACCACGCATTAACGCGTACATGGATGGGCTACGCTATAACAGGAGACTGTGTGGAGGTTGCTGATGTCTACGTAACCCTAGCAAGGATTCTCGGGATACCCTCGAGGACAGCGTTCGGCATCATATTGGAAAAATACAACCAGGACATGTGGCTAAACTTCTCCACAATAGAAACTGAGGGGGAAAATCTTCTCCTCCACTGGGGAGGCCATATGTGGCCACAAGTATACGTCGACCCCTATGGATGGATAGACGTCGACATGCTTGACGGCCTCGTACCAAACGTCGGGATATACAGTGCGAGGCACATACTGTTTGGTGTCGAGGAAACCAAGTACTATGGGTCTTCTCTGTCTAGCACGGCGATACCAAGCTACCTTACACTCGAATATGTGGAGTACCACTTTAGAGGTGAATAATGTGAGGAAGCTCGGGGCAATACTGGCAACAGTCTTCATTTTGAGCCTGACGTTGCAGGCCATCAATATCCGGGCCCAGCCACGGTACTGGATAGGGCTCAACTTCCGTCTAACTTTTAACTCTGACGGAACCGTGACCGTAGACCAGAAGCTTCATCCATTCACGGTAGACGGGAAAAGCCTTCTCAACGATCCGGATGTGGCAAGAGACATGAATCAGTCTATTGCTCGGATGATAAGCTATTCGCTACTACTGTTTAGCGACAATCCAAAGCTTCTCAAGTACCAGGTATTAAAGTCGCTTGAGAAGAGGTATGGAGAGACGGTGCTATGTGACGTTACGGGCACGGGAAGAATGCAGGAGTTCCCAGGAGCCTATATTATCTCCGTAAAGATATGGCTAAACACGAGCAACTACGTGAGGCAACTCAATGGTTCACTTTTTGAAGTTAAGGTAAGGGACAGTTTTACGAGCACCGACCCGCGTAGCTGGCTGGACGTCCTGGAGGTCTATTTCAACGGGACAGTCTTGCAGGGCTATAGATGGGAGCCTCCCTACGCGCATGGTCCGCAGGAAACCCAGGGAAGGCTCGTGTGGGTAAACCATAACGAGCAAGAGGCGCCAGACTTCTATGTGTTTCAGCTAGTTATACCGGGTCTTGTAAAGGTGGGCGAGCCGCCGGAGGTTAAAGCAAAAATAGTTTCTGCAGAGGTTCTCGGCGACGGTCTGCATGTAGTGGTACAGAACGTTGGCACAACGAGTGGCTATGTTTACGTTAGGGCTCTTACGACCCCAGACCAGGCCAGGAAGGTATACCTCTATGTAAACGAGAAACAGGAACTGGTGTTTCCGGATGTGAGAAACGCCCCAGTGGAGGTTGAGCTCTACTCGGGGGACAGCATGCTTGACCGGGCAACCGCTACTAGGAGACAAGAAGTGTTTATTCCACCGGCTTGGCGTCCATACCTAATCATAATAATGGCCTTTGTAGCCGCCTTGCTAGTTTTTATCGTAATATTTTTTCTTCGTGAAGAAAAAGAGAGAAAAAGTAGTTTATAATTAGGCTGTGTGTTTAGAGGTGCCGACCTCCTTTACTAGGATGTATGGTGTCCTAGTGGGGGTCTCTACTTCCCACCAGTACATGTCATATGTTTCTTTTCCAAGTGCAACTATGTTTTGTAGTATTCTTGGGAAACTGTCCGCTATCCTAAGCTTTTTAGCGGCTCCAACTATTTCGCCGTTTTTGACTATGAGTATGGCGTCCCTGAGTATGGTGCTGAATGTTCCCTCTATGTAGTTCTGTAGCCTGGTGTACCAGTTGTTCGTGACTACGAGTCCCTCCTTCATCTCTGCGAGTAGCTCTTCGAAGCTGTGGTCTCCTGGATGTATATTTATGTTCCATACACGTGGGAATATCATGCCGGCGTTTCCGGTAGATTTGCCACCCATCTTGGACGCTGTCTTCGTGTTGTGGAGTATATTGCTCAATACGCCTTTCTCGATTATGGGTTTGCTGTAGGTTCTCAGGCCCTCGTCGTCAAACGAGGTGGAGCCTGGCAGTTCAGGGTTCCTTGGGTCGTCTAACAGCGTCAGTTTTTCTGTGGCCACTCTTTCGCCGGGCTTCTTGTTCATGAATATCGAGAAGCCCATCATTATGGAAGAAGCTGTAGCCATGTCGGCGATATAGTTAAAGAAGTTCCCGGCAACCATTGGTGAAAGCAGGATGTTTGTTTTGCCGGGTGGGTATTCTTCCTGCCTCCTAGACTCATATGCAAATCTGGAAGCGGTCTCGGCGACTTCTTCTATCTTCTTCATGTCTAGGCGCCTTGAGCCAAGGCTCCACTGTCCAGAACCATCTCCGGCAAAAGACCTTAGGTAGACCTTTAGGTATGTAGAGTCCTCTACGAGTTGTGCGTCTTTACTGTTTACTAGGCATTTTTGTTCATACGTGAGTTGTACCATGCCGGCGAAGGTGTCGATCTTGTACCTGTTGGCAGACTCGACAATGGCCTCTGAGACGGGCGACGGGTCTTCTATTGCCTTCAATAGCTTCTGGTCTACTAGTCCTGGTAGTGGTTCATGCTTTTCTGGGCTAGGCAACGGAGCGTAGAGCATCGAGGGCGGGATTTTTTCATGCATAGTCAACAGCGAGTCTATGGTCTTGTAGACCTGGTCGAGGTTGTGTATAGGGATGTCTGTTCCCAGTATCCTCTGGCCCTTGACAAGGTATACTCCAGCTACACGGTCTGTCCAGTTCTGGACAACGCTTGGCTCCCCGTTTGCAAACTTTACCATTACGCTTTCTCGGCTATACGTCATTACGGCTACTTCTTCGAAGCCAGCCTTCAATGCATGTTGCTTTATCTTTTCTCCAATCTCTATCAACATTTCCCTGCTCATCCTATCACCCTCAACTTAATGTTTCTTACACGAACATTTGGGCCACCAAACCAGACAGGTACACCCTGCATTGGCTCTCCTTTGCCGCATGTCCCCGCATAGAAGGCTAGGTTTTTGTCTGCGGCGTCCACGTTCGAGTAAAATGTCTTTGTTGTTAGTTCGAGCACGGGGTTCCTGACGAGCCCCTTTAGCTCTCCGTTCTCGATTAGGTATGCCTCCAGCCCACCGTACCGCTGGCTCCACCGCTCGTCGTCGATGTTCCACTCCATATAGCTCTTGATGTACACCCCGAACTTAATGTCCTCGATTAGTTCTTCAAACGTGTGGTCGCCGGGGGCAAAGTAGGTGTTAGCCATTCTAACAATCGGTTCTCCCTCGTGGCTCATAGCTCTTGCCGCCGCATTGCTGTGTGTATTGAAGATGGAGGCCGTCCACCTATTGTGCAGGAACTCGTTGATGATGCCGTTCTTGCAGAGGTACCTTGGCCTAGCTGGAACCCCCTCGTCGTCGTAGAGGTAGAAGCCGTTGCTCCCGGGAATAGTTGGGTCATCAATTACTGTTGCATATTCGCTTCCGATCCTTTCGCCCAGCATGTTAGGCTTTATGAAGCTTTTTCCAGCCTGTGCAGCTTCTCTGCCAAGTATCCTGTCTGCCTCGCTGGGGTGTCCACAGCTCTCGTGTACCATTAGCCCAACTATCTCGCTTCCAACAACGACGTCGACAGGCGTGTCTACTGGTGGCTTAGTTGCCTCTAGCAGTATTTTTTCAAATGTTTTAACGTCTTCTGGCAGATAGCCGTGTACATTCCACTGATTTATAAGTTCATATCCACCGGAGGCTGCATGCGAGAAGAATCTCTGTATCACGCCCTTGCTCGGCAAGGACACTACGACGTTGTATCCTAGGGAGAGCCTGGGTATCCTGCTCTTTATGTATGCCCCATCTGTGTTAACGATTATTTTTTCTTCGAGGCTTTCACCGTAAAAAGACGTCATGGTTGCGACTTTGGCCTGGCTGATAGCTGTGCTTACATTTTTCCAGAGTTCCTTGTGATAGTTGCTTTTCTCCTGGAAGTCGACGTCTTCAGGTTTAACCTTGGCAGTCGCCTCGTATGTGACTCTTCCAAGCCTTTCCTCGCTAAACACGATTGGCTTCTTCTGTAGCTTTGAATGAGACTTCGCCTTCTTGTATGCTTTTTCTACTGTTGCCAAGACGTCTTCCTGTGTAAGTGAGCTCGTAGAAGCAAAACCCAGCGAGCCATCAACAATTACTCTTACAGCTATTCCCTGGGAAAAAGACTTCTCTGCCCCTATAATCTCCCCGTTGCGGGCCGAGAGCCCACTCCTCGAAATAGAGTGGTAACGCGCCTCGACGTAGGTTGCGCCTAGCTTTTCGCCGTGAGAAACAGCTTTTACAACTAGGTCTTCAAAGTTCCAGGTCATTTTGTTCAAGAAAGTAAAATGCAAAAAACATATTTGTCTTTCCATGTTTTACACAAAGGAAAGCCTACAGCTGACATGTTATATCACACTTGTATATAGAAAAGTTAAAGAACATGGTCAACTCGCAAAACAGGTATGAAACTGGTCTTCATTGGTCCTCCCGGCGTGGGTAAAGGCACATATGCAAAAGCTGTCTCAGAAAAATTCGGGATACCCCATATTTCTACTGGCGACATCTTCAGAGAAGAAATAAAGAAAGGGTCTGAGCTCGGAAAAAGGGTAAAAGAATTTCTAGACAAGGGTCTACTCGTCCCAGACGACATAGTGATCGAGGTTGTAAAGCAACGCCTCTCTATGGACGACTGTAGGAAGGGCTTTATCCTTGACGGGTTCCCGAGAACACTTCAGCAAGCAGAAGCCCTTGAACAGTTTGCCAGTCCGGAGTGGGCTTTCCTTTTCCAGGCCAGGGACGAAACTATACTAGAAAGGCTGGGCGGGAGAAGGGTATGCCCAAAATGTGGCGCTATTTACCACATAAAGTACATGCCGCCAAAGGTTCCAGGGATATGCGACAAGTGTGGAACTCCACTCATCCAACGCAAAGACGATACCCCAGAAGTCATAATGGAGCGTCTAAAAATCTACAGGGAGCAATTTACACCAATAATCTTGTTCTATAAGGAGCGTGGAAGACTAGTCGAGATAGACGCCAACGAGCAAGCAGATAAAGTAGTCCCTGTAGTCATAGAGAGGCTCAGAAAACTATACAACGTCTAGTCCAGCCTCCTAAGGCTACGGACAGCGTAGATATAGATGAGGGCAATACCAACTGTAGCCACGACAATTGCCTGAATTGGAAGCCTTTTTGAAAGTTCTTGACTAATCGAGACCCAGAGGTAGAAGATAAGGATAATGACGGAGTAAAATGGCAAATAGTACCTTGCAAGATAGTAGACTCCCCGGACCTCACTGTACATGAGAATCTCAAAGAAGTCTCTAATAATCAGTATGGTGATTATTTGGGCAAAAAGAACCCCAGCCGGATAGTTTAATGCGCCTAGAAGCGCCAAAAATATACAGTAAGCGCTAGTAAACACGTTTAGCAGAAGAGGACTTTTATAAAAATAGGAAATTAAAGTCCCAGTAAATATTAGGATAAGTATAAGCTGAATCACCAGCGATGGAACAAGCACCACTGTCTCTAGGGCCACAATAGAGAAAATAGCTATAGCGGTGAAAAGTTCACGCATATGCACTTAACATCGCCTCAACCAATCTGAGCAACTGGAAGTCAATCTTCAGATCTCTACCTGAGCCAATTACTCCAATTATTCCTTTCTCCCAGACCTCGCTTAGTCTACTGACTACTTGTTTCTTCTCGCCCTTGCAGTATTTTTCAACGATCCTAAATGGATTAATAGCGATAGGTACAACTGTATAGCCCCTGGAAACCGCCTCTCTCAAAACACCGTTGCCGGAAGGCTCGGTGAAGGCCGAAACAACGAAGATCAGGGATCCACTCTTAGTTAGAAACGGGGAAGTAAGCTGAAAGACTTCAGAAAAGTCTACGAGCGGTTTAAACTCAAGGCACTTGACGTCAGCAAGTGAATGAAGAATCCTGAGCATGTGTCTCTTACCGAAGCCTGGCCTGACCCAGTCACGGTAGCTACCAGTCACGAGCAGGGATACCCTGTTCCCCCTCTTTGTCAAATAGTTTACAAGTGTGGCTGTCAGCTCCACCATCTTGTCTACAACTACGTTTGTCAATTCTTTGCCAAGCAATCTATTGCTTGGCACATCCAAGACAACTAGGCATTCCAGAGACTTCTCTACACGATATGTATTCACGAAAGGCTTTCTAGACTTTGCGACGGCCTTCCAGTTTATTCTTTTACCTGTCAGCTCATGCGCTTCTGCTACTTCCTGGAACTCGAAGCCCTCGCCCGGCGTATTTGAGGGTACCTCTCCAGCCATGTGGGTTGTCCGCGCATATGGCATTTTCAGATAGCTAACTCTATGCATACGGGGCAGGAAACCCACAGTCTCCGGTGGCACTTCTAAAACCTTTCTCCGAGTGACAAGAAACGGGTCCAACTGCCAGACCTCTAGGGGCCCCACTGGGAAATGGCCTCTCAGATCAGAAGACAAAGCGTAGACAAACGCGAACTCTTGGTGGGGCTTTAAAGCTATCAACACGTGGGGAAGCTTCTCGTCAACTTTTAAATTGATGGATAACTTTTCTTCGAGCTCGAGGAGGACGTCTCGTCCCGAAAGATTTTTCACAGCGATTTTTACCCTTATGGTGTCCCCTACAAATGTTGTGCTCGGAGTAATTTCACGACGAACTTGTAAAAGAGAAGGGTCTATGGGAGTCTGATAGATGGCTAGGAGAACGGGTAAGAATAACGGAATAGAAAGAAAAGACACAAACCATTTCTGGAGTATAATTGAAACGGTAAGGATTACAAGGCCTGTGAAAACAAGGAAAAACCCCTTGGGAGTCAAGCTTTTCCACCAAAGTCCCTTGGCACTTCAACCCTCTGCAGGACTCTATCGATAAGAATCTCGGGGGTCAGCCCTCTTACTAGCGACTCGGACTTCATGACTAGCCTGTGGGCCAGAACGCTGGGAGCTATCTCTTTAACGTCATCTGGCAAAACATAGTCGCGTCCCCTAATGAAGGCCAGTGCTCTACTTGCTTTTAGAAGGCTCTCGGTTCCCCTAGGGCTTACCCCTACCTCTACCTCTTTTAGTTCGCGGGTTGCCCGACAAATATTGACAATATATGTGAATATTGTGTCGTCCACGTATACATCCTCCACCTTCTTTACCAGCTCTAAAATGTCGTTTTTGCTTAGAACCTTTTCAACATCTGCCTGATCCTTCTTTCTCTCAACACGTTTCTTGAGGATCAAAACTTCCTCCTCATATGATGGGTACCCCATCCTTATTTTAAGGAGAAACCTATCAAGCTGTGCTTCTGGCAACGGGTACGTCCCCTCGTACTCAATGGGGTTAAGTGTAGCAATAACCATGAAAGGTGTCTCTAGCTGGAAGGTTACACCGTCGACCGTTACTTGTCTCTCTTGCATGGCTTCGAGAAGTGCGCTCTGTGTTTTTGGAGGAGCTCTATTGATCTCGTCGGCTAAAAGAAGATTGGTAAAGATTGGCCCCCGTCTAAACTTAAAAGTAGAACTATGCATATCGAAGATGTGGCTACCAGTGATATCTGCAGGCAGAAGGTCTGGAGTGAACTGTATTCTCCGAAACTCCAGGTCCAAAACCCTCGCGAAAGTAGATGCGAGAAGCGTCTTTGCTAGACCCGGATAGTCCTCGATTAGGACATGTCCGCCTGAGAGAAGAGCGACCAGCAATTTTTCGACCACGTTCCTCTTTCCGATGACAGCTTTTTCTATCTCGGTGAAGACTTTTTCCAATTTCTGTTTTTCGGGCGACGACATTTATTTCACTTTTCGTCTATTCTGTTTGAAAAACAAATTTAAGAAGTTTTGTCTCGTCTTCGACACTAATCTTTCCCTCTAAGATTTTGTCGATAAGCGAACTCTCTTTTTCTTCTACCTCGGGAATCATGCTGGGAGAATACTTGAGATATGGCGCTAGAAATTCGAAAAACACAAATGACAAAGCTAAAGCAGACATTAACCATAGGACAGTCCCCGGGAAATTGTCTATGAAAAAGCTAACGCCGCTAAGTCCTAGAAGAATTGCTATGTAAGCTGTCATTATTTTTTCTCGTTTTTTCATTAGATAGACACCCCTTCTGGGACATTTAACGTTGAATATATTCTACGGAGAGCGCTCAAGGCAAGAGCTCGATGCTGCTCACCTAGCGGGTAATTGCTGTACAGTGCCAATTCAAAGAGGCCTGTAAGCTCTTGAACTGCTTCTCGGGGGAGAGCCGGAATCAATGTAACAATTATAGACATGATTTCCCGGGCAGTCCATGATTTCTCAATCTTTACCCCGCGTCCCTCAACTGTCTTGCAAAAAGAATTATACAACCTTACGATTTCATGCCTGAGGTCACTTTCGGGCGCCTCAATTCTTCTAAGAGCTGTTTTTACCTCGCTTCTAACTTCCCTACTTAAACTGTCTTCTTCTTTTCCCTTTAACTCTCTTTGAAACTCTACATAACCAACAAACATGGCTAAGAGGACTACAAATCCAAACGAGACAATTGCTAAAATTAAAGGAATCTGGAAAGCAGAAACAGTCGAGCCCAGCTGTGTAGCTGAAGCATTATTCGAGACTACGAAAGGTCCACCTATAGAACTATTTTGGATGCTCATGTTACTTGTTGAACCAAGAAATTCAGTAGCTCTCCTACTCTTTTCTTGCTCTTCATATATCGCTAAGAGAATAGGAAGCATGGCAAGAAAGATCAATCGTTCCCACTTAGGCTTTCTAGTCTTAGATAGAGGCTCCTCATTCTTTTCTGACCTGAACAACTTGACTAGAATCTCAATGATTTCACGGCGATAAAAGACTATCACAAGGGCAAAAAAGACGAGAAAAAGGTCCGCCAGCCAGCTAAATACTACCACAACGTCGCTTCCCAACGGAGTGAATCCTGACTGGCTATAACTTGAAACCATAAGAACTAGGAGTATATAGAAAAATGCTATGAAAGCGGTTATTCGCTTCATCAACCCCTGGATAAAAACCTAGTCTGACCTTTTAAATTTTAGGCTTTCTCACAAGAAAAAAGCAAGAACCTTTGTAGCTTACCTAGAAAACGACTGACTCTATTTTCTCTAGGTCTTTTTCACTAATTAATTTCCTAAGAGCGTTAATTCCTCTTGGAGACGGATCAAACCTTGGGACTCTAAATATGTCTAGTTTTCCCTCAAAAGTTTCTTCAAATTTTTTGAGATATTCTTTCTCCTCCCCGGAGAAAGAAACCATGTTAATGAAGAGGAACCTTATGGGGACAAACTGGCTTAACTCTTGATATGCCCTTACCGCTACCTGAAAATCTATCGGGAATGGACGTGAAACAAGCGTAGCGAAATGAGAAGCATTTTTTAAAAAGCTTAGAACGTCCTGTGCCAGTAAACGCCAAGAATCGATAAGCTTTAGCGGCTCCTCGGAACCCGTCCTTATCTTGTCAAGCACGCCCTTAACCTTTAGGTAGAGCTTTACCGCCTCTCCGAGGTGCTCATAGAATTCCTTCTCGATTTTTAGCATCCTGAGTCCCCCTCCCGTAGCAACAGTGTCCCAAACAATGATGTCGCAGGTAAGGTTCCTAAAGAGCTCGTATATGTAATAAAGAGTGAACTCCTCTACTATCCCGGGGGCGCCAGCCACATAATCTATTATCTCGGGGCCCACTGGAAATATGCTGGAAGCAACCCTGTAAACCTCGTCTCCGAAACGCTTCTTCCACAAATCAATTATCTTGTCCTCGAAAAGCTGTTCCACGACAAGGTTATCCATTACCTTTACGGGCTCATATGTCAAGGGGAGCTCGAGAACGTCATGCAGAGAGGGCATAAAGTCAGACGACAAGAGATAAACACTGTAACCTCTCTCCGCTAAAGCGACGGCAAAAGCAGAAGAAATAGTTGTCTTGCCAACGCCCCCCTTCCCCCAGAAACTCAAAACCCTTTTAACGACCATTCCCATCACCACACATGCTTCTCTCTAAGTCGAGCAACATTTTCTTCACGTCTACACCCAACTTATAGCCTCCTAGACCCTTCACTGATACTACTCTGTGGCAAGGTATAATTATTAATATGTTGTTTTCAGAGAGGATTCTGCCCACAAGCCTGGGGGACCTAATCCCAGCGCTTACAGCGAGCTCTTTATATGTTATTGTTTTTCCGCAGGGTATGCGTGTAACTTCTTCCAGGACTCGGCGCCTCGAATATGGGCCCTGGACGACGGGCTTGAAAGAAAAAATTTGCCTCTTCCCGTCCAAATATTCGGTCAATTCTTTTTCGAGCAAACGTATAAATGAACCCTGGGGGTGCTTCCTGTATTCTGGGACATCCAGAGTATCCAAATAAAAAACCTTTCCTCCGTCGACTAGTCCACACAGCTTTCCAAGCTTCGTAGAGAAGCATCCATATTCCACTATTCCTCACTCCTCTCCTCAAAGTACACCTTCACAATATTGCCTACGACGCTAACACGGTACTTGGACGCCAACCTTTCTATGGAACTTGTCACAACGTCTCGGCTGAACCCTCTTTCCAAAAGCGTTGAAATAAAGACTCTTCCGACACCGTTAAGCTGGTCTCTCCTAGCCTCTTCTAGAATAACTTTTTCGCACTGTTCTACTAGTTCCTCCATCTATCTGATAGACACTAGAAAAGCTTATTTTATTTATCTAGTAGATGGTGTGGAGGCACATATATGTCGAGTACACTCTTGCAAGTTTACTCTTCACGTGAAGAAGCACAACAAAAGGTTTCCATAATTATACCGTCATATAGGGGCTCCGACAGGCTGTTGAAACTCGTTGAAAAAGTTGCTAGTCTCCCCTATCCCAGTAAAGAACTCATAGTCGTAGTGGACGAACCGACCCCCCTCGTAGCTGAAAAACTCAGAAAAATCCCTGGTGTGAAAGTGGTAATACGTGAAAAAAGGGCCGGAAAAGTCTCAGCGCTAAATACAGCTCTAAAAATGTCTACGGGAGACCTAGTCGTGTTCCTCGACGATGACGTCGCAATCGAGGACGAACTATTTCTCCACAAAATCGTTGAAAAAATGAGAGACTATGATATCGGCGACATCAAGAAAGTAATTGTAGCCTCGGGACTGCTATCAAAAATGGTTTACATAGAATACGTGTCCTACAACTTTGCAAGCATGCTAATGGGGAAACTCGCCAAGCGAACAATAGCCGTGAACGGTGCGGCCTTCGCTATGAAACGAAAAGCACTCGAAGAAATAGGCTACTTCCAGCCATCTGTCTCAGAAGACTTCGACATAGCTCTCAGGTCGTTCAAAAAGAAACACAGGTTCACATATATAGGTGAAACATATGTCCTGAACTATCCTCCAGAAAACATCTCAAAGTGGTTTAAGCAACGTAAAAGGTGGGCGATAGGCCTAGCAATATGGCTTCAAGAAAACTTCCTGGAAGCTTTGACTGCAACCCTGAAGATGCCGCATGTCATAATCCCAGCATTAATCTATGCTTTGCCATCCCTACTGACAACTCTCTTAGCATTCTCCCTTTACAACCACTCTATAGAAAAAACAGCCTATCTGGTAGCACTCACCCTCTCCACGTTCATCAACCAGTTCCTCCCATTCGCGTCAATCATAGCCATAAACATACATCTCTCATATCTCTTAACCGTTGGAGCTTTCTTTATTCCACTTGTTCTATTCTCTCTATGGCATTACATTGCGGCACGAGTAGTAAAATCAAAGACATATTTGTATCTTTACCCATTGTACCTATACATATACCAATTGTTCTGGCTGTCAATACTCCTCGCAGGCTTTCTCAGAGTATTGATCCTTAGAGACAGGAAAGTAGAAGACTGGGTCGTCTAGTCTTCGCTCAGAGCTTTCGACAATTGTTTAACAAAAATTGCACAACCGTTTTATACCACAAACAATTTACAACAAAAAACAGGTGCGCTCCAGATGACGATCGTCATACGTTCATCCCACAGGTCCTATATCTCACCTAATCCACTATCATCCGTAGACAAATACCTCCATGCATCAGCAAACCTCCTAGTATTTAACCCGCCGACGGCTCCAGTAATCGAGATACGTCAAGGATCAATAACCCTCGAACTACAGGAAAAGGTAGTCTTCGGCACCACAGGCAAAGCAGAGATTCTAGCCGATGACAAGCAAATGGAATCCTGGAGGACAGGCACAGCACAAAACACCCTAACAGTTAAAACCAGCGAGACAGCTTACCTAGCTATCAAGGGCCTAGTCATTCCAACCAGCTCACTACAGCCGCTGAATCCGGGAACTACACTTACAACAGTCAACCCGAACAGCGTTCCCGACAAGATTCTCGCCGCTCTAAAAGTTCCACAGGGTCTACGTGCACCCAATGGAGACTGGCTGGAGGCCGTTTCAAAGTTGCAGAGACATTTATCCCTTGTATCAGACGCGGTTCAACGTGGAGCCGAGCTAGTCAAGATAAGGGTTAGCGGAGGGGAATTTGAGGCGTGGGTTCTTGAACTCGAATAAATAGGTCGAGGTAGGTGCAATGTCGAGTTTTCCAGATATTCTAGATAAGAGAATGCAGACGCTAAGGCCTCCCGAAGACTTCTTAAAGAAAATCCACGAGCAGGGCCGCCTCTCAGCCCACGAAAGGCTAGAAAAGTTGCTGGACAAAGACTCCTTTATACCCCTTCACCGCTACATAACTCACAGGGCGACAGGCTTCGGAATGGAAACAAAGAAAGCCTATGGCGACGGCGTCCTGGCTGGTCTAGGGACAGTAAATGGACGTAAGATAGCTGTGTATGCACAGGACTTCAGCTTCATGGGTGGAAGCGTTGGAGAAATGCATGCATCAAAAATTGCCAGAACAATAGAGCTAGCACTCAAGCTCGGGGTCCCGCTCATAGGTCTCAATGATTCGGGTGGAGCAAGGATACAGGAAGGCGTCGACTCGCTTAAGGGCTATGGCGAGATCTTTTACAGAAACGTGTTAGCAAGCGGAGTAGTCCCCCAAATAGTAGCAATAATGGGACCAGCCGCAGGAGGCGCGGTATACTCTCCGGCCCTTGCAGACTTCATTATAATGACAAGGAAGAGCTACATGTTCATTACTGGGCCAAAAGTTGTCAAAGCATCTATAGGGGAGGAGGTCACATTTGAAGAGCTAGGAGGCGCGGAGGTACATGCAACAAAAAGCGGGGTAGCCCACTTCCTGGCAGAAAACGACGACCACGCAATAGAAATCATAAAGACGCTCCTAAGCTACCTGCCAAGCAACAACACAGAGGATCCTCCCTGCATCGATACAGGAGATGACCCGTTCAGGGAAGACCCACAGCTAGATAGCATTGTCCCAGAAGACCCGCTAAAACCGTATGACGTCAAAGAGGTAATCGACAAGATATTCGACAAAGGCTCATTCTTGGAGGTCCATGCGCTTTTTGCAACAAACGCCGTTGTAGGATTCGCGAGGCTCGGGGGGTGCCCTGTCTGTGTCGTGGCTAACCAGCCGGCGGTTGCCGCTGGAAGCCTAGACATAGATTCTGCAGACAAGATCTCTAGGTTCGTCATGTTTTGTGACGCATTCAATTTTCCAATAGTCACGCTGGTAGATGTCCCAGGCTTCCTGCCCGGAACATTCCAGGAGCATGGAGGCGTCATAAGGCACGGAGCTAAAATCATCTATGCATATTCCGAAGCTACGGTTCCCAAGATAACCGTCATTATGCGTAAGGCTTACGGTGGAGCCTACATAGCTATGTCAAGCAGGCATCTAGGTGCAGACTATGTATTAGCATGGCCCACTGCAGAAATAGCAGTCATGGGTCCCAAGGAAGCCATAGAGATCATATACAAAAAGGAACTTGAAAAAGCACAAAATCCAGAAGAGCTAGCAAAAGAGTTTGCAGAAAAGTACCGCAGAGAAATCACTACCCCATTCTTTGCAGCTTCAAGGGGATACGTCGACGACGTTATCCTGCCGCGGGAAACAAGAGGATACATATTCAAGGCGCTGGCTTTCCTGAGGGACAAAAGAGAGAAACATGCTAGGCCGCCACGTAAACATGGAATACCTCCAGTATAGTGATCAAGATGGAGCCAAACAGGAGGGCAATCATACTAGCGGCCGTCATAGCCTACCTAGAGACAAAGAAGAGAAGAACCAAACACACCCTACTCCAGCGGGAAGCTGCATTCAACGCTTGGAGAATAGGATATTACATTGACATATCTGAGCAGGACATTTTAGCTGCATACTAAGGTGGTCGCCTACGAGAAAAAAGTTCCTAGTAATATTTGAAGGAGAAGCATACGAGGTGGAAGTAGAAGTACCAGAAGGAGAGCCTTCCCTACAAACAGTCTTATCTGTCTTCCAGACAGGCGTAATAAAGAAAGTCGAAGCTCAGCCGACAGCCAAAGACACAATAATCGCCCCCATCACGGGAAAAATTAACCAGATAGTCGTTTCTCAGGGGCAAAAAGTCTCCAAGGGAGACGTAATTGCAAAAATCGAGGCAATGAAGACACTCATCGAAGTCAAATCCAACCTTGAGGGAACAGTTGCCGAGATATATGTTAAAGAAGGAGACGTCGTGAAACAGGGACAGCCCATACTAAAAATTGTTTGACACGCAAAGAATAAATTTCTGGCAAGTCTAAAATGTTAACATGGGTACAATAGAATACAAAGGAATAACCATCACACACTTTTTACACGCGTCCTTCAAAATAACAGGCCACAACACAACCATCTACATCGACCCTTTCCAGATATCCTCAGAGCCCCATGACGCCGACATAGTTATCTGCACACACGACCACTATGACCACTGCAGTCCCGATGACGTGAAAAAGGTGGCCAAAAAAGACACCGTCATCATCGCAAGCACAAACTGCATGGCGAAGGTGAAACAGCTTGGACTAGAATACAAGCTCCTCAACCCCGGAGACAAGATAGAGGTCAGGAACGTTGCAATCGAGGCGGTTCCAGCATATAACATTGGGAAAAGGTTCCATCCCAAAGAGTATAGGGGGATAGGCGTAGTGGTCAGGATAGGTGGAGTAGCAATATATCATGCCGGCGACACAGACCTCATCCCAGAAATGTCTAACCTGAGAGGAAAAGTCCAGGTAGCACTCTTACCAGTGAGTGGCACCTACGTAATGGACTGGAACGAGGCCGTTAAGGCCGCAGAAACAATCATGCCGGAAATAGCGATACCAATGCACTATGGAGCAATAGTCGGCAACAAGAACGATGCCGAAAACTTTGCGAAAAAGCTCGCAGGCAAGGTCCGTGTAGAAATAATCTAGAGCAAAAGTGAAGCCTCCGTGATGGAGAGATACCCCGTTTTCAATTCTGGCCAGCTTGTAGGCTATGTTAGGACCTTCTCGGACTTCGTCGAATACACACATGGAGACGTGGCAAAGATATTTCTTTGGTCTAACGACTCTGGCTCACTCTATACTGGAAATGGGCCATTCTATAATGCCGTATACGAGCCGCCCACAAACGAGAGTCTCGCGAAACGCTTCGACAACGTAGACGAAAGAATTAACTACATTCTTGCAAAGTACGGCAAGAACATCGAAGGAAAACACATAATGGCAGACCTCAGCGGCGGAAAAGACAGCACAGCTAACCTAATCCTTCTGACAAAGCTGAGAGAAAAAGTCAGCTTCAAGCTTACAGCTGTATACATCCACATGCCCCTACTAGAGCCCACCGAGAACTACAGCTTCGTGGAGAAGATAGCCTCAAAACTAGATGTCCCCCTCGAAACAACCACGCCGGACAAAAACAAGCTACTCTACTATATGGCTACCCAGGGGCTCCCGAAGAGGGGAGACAGATGGTGCACATACCTTAAAACACGGAGCCTTAGAGAAGTAAAAAAGAAGATAAAAGCAGAAATAGAAGCTAAGGCAGAGAGGGCGCTTGAGGCCGGCAAAAGATACGAGCGTCTGTCCAGCCTAGCAAATAAGGGCATCTACCTTAATGGGGGAGTAATAAACCTCGTACACGACCTGACAATAACCGAGATAGCAGAATTACTGAAAAAAGAAGGCCTCGTCCACCCCCACTACATCCAGGGCTTGCCGAGGGTTAGCTGTAGATTCTGTCCCTACAGGGGCCTATACGAGCTCAAGCTGTCCGAGAAACACGAAGTAGAAGACGAGGGAACCATAGACTCGATCCTAGCAAGGACATATAGAGAATACTATTCACAAGTGTCAACACTAGAAGAATTCCTTACCTATCATCTATGGCGCTTCACCCCATCAGTGGCAAAGCTGAGGCTACAAGAAGAAAAGGAAACTCTACACAGCGAAAAGCTCACACTGGACCAAGCTCGAGAAATGTTCTCAAGCCTATGGGTGGCCAGCCGTGGCTAGCAAAGGACTATGGGTGGAAATGCTTGCACAGCTCATACTAGAGCTAGAAGGCTACACAGTGGAAAAGACCAGACACACTCTTATTGTAGACGGGAGACCCATAGCGGAGATAGACCTCGTAGCAAAGAAGGAAGGAGAAACATACTACGTAGAAGTAAAGTCAGGAAAAATCTCCGTCACGGACATCCGGCAAGCATACACCAATGCGAAGCTAGCCGGAGGAAAACCACTCATAGTTGCCAGGGGATTCTCCGACGAAGCGGCCAGAATCACGGCTAGGGAACTAGGAATAGAGGTTCTACTCATCCCAGACTATTTCCACCTCATAGACACCGAGGAAATAATGCAAATAGTGGAAGAAACAGTATATCTCACACTAGAAAAACTATTTCCCACGCCAACTAGCCCCCTTAGTGAAGAAGAGCTAGCAACAGTCAGAGCACTGGCAAACTCGAACACATTCGAGGAAGCCGCAGACAAACTAGGTGTCTCCAAACAGGAGCTCGGACAAAGAATCAGCAAGCTCAAAGAAAAAGGAGCAATAACAAAGACATCCCCCTACCGTCTACTCAGACTACAGTCCAAGTTACTCCTCTTGTCCCAATAGCTTTATATACTTTATGCTCATTCACAACACGGGAGGAAATGGAGAAACATAAATTTCTCTTGCTGTTCTTGTTATTCGTATTAACCTTGCCACAGCAACCTTTGCTCCTCCAGCCAGCCGAGCAACAAGCACCAGAAATATTCTTCTCAAATATTGAAAACAACACAATACTCTTCGGAGGAACAGTCAAAACCTATGAAAACAGCTTCCCGTTTTTTGGAATAACCAGTGGCGAATGGAGAGCGGCATACCTTGGTCAAATGCCTGGATACATAGTGAACGCGGCTGAATGTTGCAAAAAATTCTTCTACGTTGGAACAATATATATCTATGAGTTTCCAGCTATTCTCCTTGTCGATGTTTCTCCGGGGGAAGAGCCAAGAATCATACTAATTTATGCGGACTTGCCTCTCTTCGGTGTTGACCTATTACCCCTTAACGACACGCTCTATATCTCTGGCTACATTTACCGCTACAGACCAGTCAGCGAATCAGACATCATAGTAATCAGGTACAACATTACAACAGAAAAAATCATTGACTCTATAGTCTTTGGAAGCGAAGCTTTCGACGACTATCCAAAAAGGATGCTTTTCGACGGGAAAACCATAGTTATAGCAGGAGACACCTATGCTTACAACGTCTCACAGAGCGACATACTCATAGCAAGACTTACACCTGACCTCAAGCTATTAGGCGACATGGCGGTTGGAGGCGCGGGGCGAGAAAACCTAGAAGACGCTTTATTGGCGAGAGATGGGTCTATAATTCTCGTTGGAACAACAGTCGGTGGAGACGGAACCCCAGATGCCTTTATCGCCAAGGTCTCAGATGTCGGGGGAATACAATACTTGGAAGCAGTTCCTGGCTACAGAAACATGTATGCCATCTCTGCGTCAACATTCAACGATTCATATATTGTAACTCTATACGGAGAGCTTGAGGAGGAAAAAATCTACACCCTTCTATTAAGCTATCCACAACAAGCCTACTGGAACACAATGCCACAAACAATTTACATTGTAAATTCTAGCCTTGGAACCCCTACACCACTCAAAACCCACTATAATGGATTTGCGATCCAGGCGGGCAACATACTTGTTACAATCACCGAAGAGAAGAAAGCATTATGCCTAGACAAAAACTGCTCAACAATAACAATACATTTTCTCGACTTCAAGAAATATGCACCAGCTTACTTCTCCACGTTGCACGGCTGGAGAGCAACATATTCAGTAACAAAGACAAGAGAAAAACCACAACTCTACATAGCTACACTAGTACAGCCACTCAAAAAAATAAACCTAGCCACTGCAGACTTCCACATCGAAACCCAGCAATATGAGAAAAAAATCGACATACTAAGAGAATTGGTAAAACTGATAGAAAGAAACATGCTTCTACTAGTCTTTGTCCCCGTAGTAGTTGTATTTTTCCTTTTATTCTACGAGATAAGAAGGAAAAAATAGACAAAACCTTAAAGAAACGAACACAAAGGATCTTCTAATCATCCTGGCGAAAACAAAGATACCTCGTTAAAAAATTTGAACATTTCTAAAAGTTTAATAGACACCAAAGTTTACTCTCCAAACAGGGACAAAAATGGACGAGAAAGACATCGTACTGGTAAACGAACTCATAGAAAACAGCAGAGCGCCGCTTACACATCTAGCCAAAAAGCTGGGCATGACAGACGTAGCAATAAAAAAGAGACTCAAGAAGCTCGAAAAAGAGGGAGTAATAAGGAAATATACAATAGAGGTAGACCCCACAAAGCTGGGCTTCAAACACGTAGCACTCATAGGCATAGACACGGAGCCAGAAAAAATACTAGACGTCTCGACACAGCTGGCATCAAAAGAATATGCCTATAAGGTTTACTTGACGACAGGAGACCACATGCTTATGCTCGAGGCATGGGCAAAAGACAACAAGCACCTGACTCAGATAATAGAAGACATAGGAAAAATACCAGGCGTAAAAAGGGTCTGCCCAGCAATAATCCTTGAAAAACTCAAGTAGAGAAACACCCTTTCTTATAAAAGTTTTTCAGAAATGTTTTTATATGATATAATTCGTATTTAAAGCTATATCTATGTCAAATTAGTAAGCAGAAATAATACCCAGAATCTTTTCCAGCAAAATCCAGAGCAAGCTTTATATAGACATAGATACAAAAAATAATCGACAAACCATGAAAAACAAACTTTCATTACTACTTGTAGCCATCTTCCTCGTAGCTCTCATTGCTCCACTCCTAAACGCACAGCCACAGCCCCTCCAGGGACCATGGGTAGACCAAGTAGCTTTCTCAAAGGAGTCGGATCCGGCAAAAGTTATAGACATGATCGACAAGGGAGACGCACAGGTCTACTTCAGCGACGTCCGTGTAGACGCGTCAATAGCCCAGAAGCTAAAAACAGACCCCAACATAAAATACAAGTATGCATTCGGTCTATACTTCGAGCTAACATTTAACCCTGTTGGACCAGAGTTCCCGAAGACAGGCAAACTCAACCCATTCAGCAACCCGAGAATAAGGGAAGCAATGAACTACATCATTGACAGAAACTACATTGTAAACGAGATAATGCTCGGCTTCGCAGTTCCCAAGTATTTGCCGCTAGTTTCACAGTTCCCAGAATATGCAAAACTCGCAGACACAGTAAAGCTCCTAGAAGCACAGTACAGCTACAACTTTGAGAAAGGCAAAGAGATAATATTCGAGGAAATGGCCAAAATGGGAGCAACCTATAAAGACGGCAAATGGTACTACAAGGGAGAACCAGTCGTAATCAAGTTCTTGATAAGGGTAGAAGATCAGAGGAGGCAAATAGGAGACTACGTGTCCGACCAGCTAGAGAAACTCGGCTTCACAGTTGAAAGGATGTACAAAACCTCTAGAGAGGCAAGCCCGATATGGATACGTGGAAACCCAGCCGATGGACAGTGGCACATCTACACAGGTGGATGGATAACCACTGCTGTGAGCAGGGACGACAGTAGCAACTTTGGATACTTCTATACACCGCTGGGACGCCCCGAGCCACTCTGGCAGGCCTACAAGCCTGACCCAGTATTCATGGATGTAGCTACAAGGCTCTGGAATGGACAATACAAAACAATCGAGGAAAGGCAAGAACTAATGGCAAAAGCAGTTACCTTGGCTTTAAAGGACTCCGTCAGGGTATGGCTCGTTGACCAAATAAGCCCATACATCTACAGCGCTAAAGTAGACTTAGCGGCCGACCTCTCTGGAGGATTCAGCAACCCAATAGCTCTAAGAACTCTCAGGTACGTCGATAAGGCTGGAGGCTCTGTAAATGCGCTAATGAGAGAAGTCCTAGTCGAGCCATGGAACCCAGTAGCCGGGTCAAACTGGGTCTACGACAACATACTGGTAACAGCTACCTTAGGGTATGCATTCCTAACAAGCCCCTACACAGGGCTGCCTCTGCCAGAGAGAGCTGTTAGCGCAGAGGTGTACGCGCTCAAGGGAACACCGACAACAAGCTCGAGTGACTGGTGCAAGCTCACCTTCGTGGACAAAGTAGAAGTCCCAGCAGACGCCTGGTACTCTTACGACGTAAAGGCAAACAAGGTCATCACAGCCGGAGAGGCAGGCGTAAAAGTTGCACAGTTCAAGATTGTCGTCAACTATGGCGACGTTATTGGGAAGATTAAGTACCACGATGGGACAACGATGAGTATGGCTGACTGGGTCATAGGGTGGCCGCTGACATTTGCAAGGGTAGATCCAAGTAGCCCGCTATACGACGAGGCGGCTGTACCAAGCTTCCAGGCCTGGAGACAGTACTTCATAGCACAGAGATTCGTCAGCACCTCTCCACTCGTAATCGAGTACTACGTAAACTACACCAGCCCCGACGTTGAGCTCGTAGTTTCAAACTTTGCTGGATGGGCTAACTTCCCGTGGCACGCATACGCTATTGGTATCAGGGCCGAGGAGAAAGGAAAGCTGGCATTCAGCGCTGACAAGGCAGACAAAATGGGTGTCGAGTGGATGAACTACATTGGAGGCCCAAGCCTAGAAGTGCTTTCAAAGATGCTTGACGAGAGCATAGCCGAGGGATACATTCCATTCAAAGACTTCCTCAGCAAGTACACCACAGTAGACGATGCAAAAGCAAGATACAACGCACTCAAAACATGGTACACCCAGCACAAACACTTCTGGGTAGGAGACGGACCATACTACCTAGACACAGCAGACTTCAACGCCCATGTAGCTGTGCTTAAGGCCAACAGGAACTACCCAGACAAGTCCGACAGGTGGGCCTGGCTAAGCTCTCCACCAATACCTGAACTTGCAATACAGCCGCCAGACAACGTTGTACCTGGGCTTGACGCAACTTTCACTATCAAGATCTCCTATAAGGGTCAGCCGTACCCCAACAGCCGCATGGACTTCGTGAAATTCCTAGTAATGGATCCAGCTGGAAACGTCCTCGCTAAAGGCGTAGCAACACCATCCGCAGAAGGCACCTGGCAGGCAAAGCTTAGCCCAGAAGACACAGGAAAGCTGACGCCTGGCTCCTACAAGATCATGGTGATAGCACTAAGCAAAGACGTAGCCACGCCAGCAATCAAGGAGACGCCCTTCACAGTCATTCCACAGATAGCATACTTCCAGACAATGGTAGCAGGAATCAGGAGCCAGCTAGAGTCGAGAATTGCTGGTGTAGAGTCAGGTGTAACCGAAGTTAGAGGCAAAGTCTCTGACCTTGCAAACAGTGTCTCGGCACTCCAGGGCACAGTCAACATGGTCCTCGCGGTCTCGGTCATCAGCTTGATCATAGCTCTCGTTGCTGTCTTCCTGGCAATGCGCAAGCCAAAAGAAACCAGTAAGGCCAGCACTGGACAATAAATCGAGTATTCACAACAAAAATTAACCTTTTTTTGTTTTTATTTTTTCTAGATCTAACTGCTTATTTATTTATGGAAAAATATTTAATTATCTGTTTAGACTCGTAATTGCTATGGTTTCAAAGAATTTGCTAAAGTACATAGCTATCCGTGCCATAGCTATCTATTTAACAGTAGTTGTAGCCATCTACCTTACCATTATTGTTGCAAACATGGGCGGCAAGATTGATGAATTCATTCTAGGCGACCTTTACACTCAAATAACTGAGACTGTGAATAGAAATCCACAGTATAGGTCGTTGCCAGGTCCCGAAAAGGACAAGCTCATTAGGCAAATGTTTGAAAACGAGGTAAAAAGGCTAGGATATGATAGACCATTTCTCGAGAGGAGCCTTATCTACCTCAAAAATGCCTTAACGCTGGATCTGGGTAGAGCCTTATTTATGGTGAGCGATAGCGGGTCTAGGTTTGTCCGCAATATAATTCTCGAGAGATTGCCAAATACTGTGCTCCTCTTTACAACTGTGACTGTGCTTAACTTTTTCATACATCTATTTCTGGGGCTCTACCTTTCCCGCCACTATAACAGTTTCTTTGATAGGCTAGTTGTTGCCTTATCTCCAACGTCTACTCTTCCCGGCTGGTTTTACGGAATATTCCTTATACTTATCTTCTACACCTGGCTCCATCTCTTGCCACCGGGCGGCCTAGTAGACGTCCCCCCGCCACCTGACCCTGTGTCCTACGCGCTAAGTGTTCTGAAACACATGATTCTCCCCATGGCTTCCTGGATCATTTCAGGCTTCTTCTTAGGCGTTTATGGTACGAGGACATTTTTCTTGATATTCTCTACAGAGGACTACGTTGAGGCCGCAAAGGCTAAAGGGTTGCCTCCCAGACTAATAGAAACACGGTATATTCTCAGGCCATCTCTGCCACCCATAATTACAAGCTTCGCGTTATCTTTGATAGGTTCATGGGGCGGAGCCACAATTACTGAGACTGTTTTCCAGTGGCCTGGACTTGGGCTTGTCACGTGGCAAGCGATACAGAGCTTTGATACCCCAGTGCTGGTGGGAATAACCGTTATCTATGCTTATCTCCTAGCTGCTACTGTCCTGATACTCGACATTGTGTATGCGTTTATTGATCCACGTATAAAGGCTGGTTTCGCATAGGTGGGTGGAGACATGTCGAAACGAATGGAGTCTGGGATAAAAGCGACCATAAAGGAACTGCTCACTTACAAGTCCGGCGTCCTAGGTATTGCTATTCTTGTTTTTCTGATAGGGCTCTCTATATATGCGATGGTAGCGTTACCATACGACCAGGCAATCAAGCTCTGGAGGGGGGCAGAAGGCATCTGGCTCAATAATCCGAGAAATGCACTGCCAGAATGGTGGGAAATATTTGTAGGTAAGAAACTTCCCAGAACAATAATTCTTGACTCTAAAACTGCTACCTTTGGCGTGTCAAAAGCGGTCACACCTGTAGCAGGTACAAACATGAAACTAGTAACCATCAATTATCTATTCGAATTTAACTATGACGATTTTCCATCCGAGATGAACATCTTTTTCTATGCGAAGTACCAAAAAGACCCACCATTAGTAAAAATCACGCTTAAAAAACCTGGCGGTGACACAATTGAATTTCCCAGGTTCGCACTTAAAGCTCCCAACGATACCCTATACTACTCCATTAGCAACGATGTTTTGAATACACTTCTAAGCCACTATGTTTCAAAATATGGGAAAATCAATATATCCGAGAAATTGTCGCCACTGGAGCTTACTTTTGGCAAGGATACAGCTGAAGGCCTCGAAAAGGGCACTCTAGATGTTGAGAAGGGGGTTTACAGGCTAACCATTGAGGCCACATGCTTTGGCGAGGATTCAGATCTCGATGCACGTGTCGTAGTGTATGGCAAGGTTTATGGGCCAGCTGGTACAGATCATCTGAGGCGTCCCCTAGAAATAGCACTATTGTGGGGCACTCCTATCGCGCTAGCTTTTGGACTCACCGCTTCGCTTGTAACCTCACTTCTGCAACTCATAATTGCCACTATTGGTGCATGGTACGGAGGCATAATTGACAGCGCCATTCAGAGGATCACTGAAATATACTTAATTTTACCATTCCTACAATTCCTTATACTCATAGCCGCCTTCTACAAGTTGGACATCTGGGTGATACTAGCAGCCGTTATCGTGCTTAGTATTTTCGGTCCCAACATTAAGAGCACAAGGGCACTTGTATTATCACTCAAGGAGTATCCATACATAGAGGCAGCAAAGACCTATGGAGCCTCTAACCTTCGCATAATCTTCCTCTATATTATTCCCAAGATACTGCCGCCAATAGTTCCAGGCCTAATCTCAGCAGTTCCAGGATACGTTTTCCTAGAAGCAGCGCTCTCTTTCCTCGGTCTAGGCGACCCGTTCCTACCCACATGGGGCAAGATTCTCAACGATGCGCAGAATGCAGGCGCGCTTTACCGTGGCTACTACTACTGGGTCCTGGAGCCATCAATACTACTCATGCTGACTGCATTCGCGTTTGCATTTCTCGGCTTTGCACTCGATAGGATAGTTAACCCAAGGTTAAGGGAAATGTAGAGGTGAAAAATGTGAGTACCGTGTTGACCGTTAAAAACCTAAGGCTTTACTTCACGACCAGGAAGGGCGTGGTCAAGGCGGTTGACAATGTAAGCTTCGACCTTAAGAAGGGAGAGACCCTTGCCATTGTAGGCGAGTCCGGCTGTGGCAAAAGTTCACTTGCCAAGGCACTTATACGCCTCCTGCCCAGAAACGTCCACACGTATAGCGGCGAGATATTGATTGATGGAAACGACGTGATGAAGCTTAGCGACGAGATGTTTCGCAGGCTCATCAGGTGGAGAAAAATCTCCATGGTTTTTCAGGGGGCACAGAACTCTCTCAATCCAGTCTTAAAGGTGGGCTTCCAAGTCGCAGAGCCACTTATGATCCACAACAATGTTTCGAGGGAAGACGCGTTGGCAGAAGCCAAAAAGTACCTGAGGCTTGTAGGTATACATGAATCTTTTGCCGACCGCTACCCGTTCGAGCTTAGCGGTGGAATGAAGCAGAGAGCAGTCATTGCTATGGCGCTTATAACCCACCCAGAAATAATTATCCTGGACGAGCCGACCTCCGCGCTGGACGTGATTACGCAGGCAAACATAATCAACCTCTTAAAGAAGATCAAGAACGAGCTTGGACTCAGCTACATCTTTATTACGCACGACATAGCAGTAACAAGCGAACTGGCCGACCGCGTTGCAGTAATGTATGCAGGCGAGATAGTCGAGATAAGCGACGCCGACGAGTTCTACTACAGGCCGAAGCACCCCTACGCCGAGAAGCTCATGGCAAGCGTGCCCACACTCAGAACAGACAAGAAGCTCGAATTTATACCAGGAGCCCCACCGAGCCTAATAAATCCGCCTCAGGGATGCAGATTTAATCCAAGGTGCCCATATGCCTTCGAGAAGTGCCTGAAAGAGAGTCCGCCCCCATACGAGATAAAAAGTGGAAATATTGTTAGGTGCTGGCTTTATCATGAGGGTAAGAGGTGAAAACCATGAGCGAAGACAGGATAGTATTGAAGGTTGAGAACCTCAGGAAATGGTTCACCATACGTAGAGGTTTGTTTGGCGCAACCGCCCAGGTAAAAGCCCTTGATGGAGTCACCTTTGAACTAGGCACTGGCGAAGCGGTCTCTGTCGTAGGAGAGTCTGGAAGCGGCAAGACTACGCTTGGAAAAACAGTTCTGAGATTGTATGAGCCTACGGATGGGAAACTAATTTTCAAGGGGAAAGACATAACGCATACACCAGAAAAGGATCTAATGTGGTTTAAGCGCGAAACGGGTCTGGTTCAGCAGGATCCATATGGAGCGATGCCATCCTTCATGAATATCTATAGGATACTGGAAGAGCCCCTAATAATACACAAAGTAGGCACCAAGGAAGAGAGGGCAGAAATGGTCTTTAAAGCCCTTGAGGAGGTTAGGCTTACCCCTGTAGAGGACTTTGCATTCAAGTATCCACATATGCTTAGCGGTGGCCAGCTCCAGAGGGTCGCAATAGCCCGTGCACTGATACTTAGGCCAAGCCTAGTAGTTGCAGACGAGCCTGTCTCGATGCTCGATGCCTCTGTTAGGGTGGAGATCTTAACTTTGATGCGGGAGATGCAGGAAAAGAGGAACATCAGCTTCATCTACATAACCCACGACCTCTCAACTACCAGATACTTCAGCGAGTGGATCTTTATAATGTATGCTGCACAATTAATTGAAAGAGCTCCCACGAAGACACTGTTGCAAAACCCACTGCATCCATACACCCGTGCACTCCTCTCGGCTATTCCCGACCCGGACCCAGAAAATAGGAAGAAATTTAGAGAAGTTCCTCCCGGCGAACCTCCAAGCCTAGTCAACCCGCCTCCTGGATGCAGGTTTGCTCCTAGATGCCCCTTTGCATCAAGCAAGTGCAGAACCGAGGAACCCCCAGAAGTAGAGGTTGAGCCCAAACACTTTGTAAAGTGCTGGCTATACGCAGGAGCAAAGGCTTAAATCCAGGATTTTTCTTATCCACGTGATGAAGTACAAGTTATTTATCTCTTTGGGATTCGTTTTTTTGGCTTTAGGTCTTTTTTCATCTCTCTATGTATCTTACCTTGCGTCGCCAAGTACGAGGACGACTTTACACATCTCCCTGCCAGACCACAATATAAATGGTTCTTTGCTCGGCCACAACATAGCTGAAAAAGTCTACTACAACATTTCTATTACCGGCGACAGACACGTCAATCTAAATATTTCCTTCTACAATGACAGAGATATCCTTATTGGAGGTCTATATCTTGAAGACGCCTCGAGAAACTCGAGCGGATGGATTATATTGCCTGAGAGCCCATACAGGGTTCAGGCTGAATCGACCTGTGCCACGTGTAGAAGCAGGCTTGATATTTCGCTTTATTACGCTAGATTTGACAGGAACGTGACAGATGTACTTACACTTTTTGGGATGTTTACTTCTATTCTGGGTATGTCTCTCTTAACTGGGGGTCTCTACGAGTATCTAGCAAAGAAAAAGCTCGAGCAGAAACAAAATACAAAAGAAAATACAACTGAACCTGGCTATACGTATTGAGGCCCGTTTGTTATTGACCCTTGATTTTTCCCATTAGCACTCTCGCTGCCACTATTAGTGGGTCCCATACAGGGGCAAAGGGTGGTGCATATCCTAGATCCGCGAAGAATGCATCCTCTACCTTTGCCCCCATGGCTAGTAGTGTCGCAAGGGTATTTATCCTTGCGAGGATGTCTTTGCCCACGATTTGTCCTCCTAACAAGCGGCCGGTCTTGGCGTCCGCGATTAGCTTTACTGTGACTTGTCCGGCTCCCGGGATATATGAGGCTTTAGTATTACTTGTGATAGTGGCTGAAACAGGCTCGAAGCCTTCCCTCCTTGCCCTTTCTTCTGTCAGTCCTGTTCTCCCCACCTCGAGACCAAAAACCCTCGTAACAGACGTTCCAACTGCGCCTGGAAACTCCGCGTCTATGCCAGACATTGTCGCACCGGCTACATAGCCCATCTTGTTCGCTACTGGCGCGAGCGGGAACCAGTCTGGCTTTCCTGTTACAAGGTTTATGGCTTCAGCGACGTCTCCAGCGGCAAATACATTTTCGACATTTGTACGCATAGCCTTGTCTACACTGAGAGCACCTGTGGCACCCTTCTTGACTCCAAGCATCTCGCCGAGGCTTGTTTCAGGAGCGATACCAGTAGCAATGAATACTGCTTCCACTTTGTATTCTCCATTTGTGGTTTCTAGACTTTCAACTCTTTCCTTTCCGTGGATAGCCTTTAGGCCCTCCCCTAGGTGAAGCTCAACCCCGTTACTTACGAGTTCCTTCTCGATTTGGACGGCTATATCTGGGTCCACAGCGGGCAAAACATGGGGCAAAAGCTCAAACAGTAGGACTTTTTTACCCAAGTTTTTCAGGTTTTCGGCGAGCTCCAGGCCGATGTATCCGCCACCCACGATTGCGACCGTGTTTACGTTTTGAAGGTATTTTCTTGCCGATTCGCCGTCTTCTAGAATTCTCAGAGTAAAAACTCCTGGCAAATTGATGCCGTCTACCTTGGGAATCTTTGGTCTTGCGCCCGTTGCTATTAAGAGCTTATTCCACTCATATGTTTTCTCTCCATCACTGTTTCTCGCCTTCAAGTATCCGGGGCCAAGCTCAGTAACAGTAGTCTTAATGTGTACTTCTATTCCTCTTTCCTCGGTGAAAACCCGCAACGGGTAATGAACTAGCTGGTCCAATTCCTTGACGATTCCTCCCAGGTAATAGGGTAATCCGCATGGGGCATAACTCACATAGTTGCTTCTCTCGAAAACAACTACCCTCAGCTTTGGGTTAATTCTCTTTATCCTTGAAGCAGCTGTCATCCCAGCGGGGCCTCCACCAATTATGGCTACGTCTACTTTTTCTGTCATACAGCTTCACCATTTAGAATCTCTTATTTAAAAATAAGTTTTGAAGCTTCTCAACTATATCCATGCCTCTTTTTCCGAATGAATCTATAAAGAGCGGCGTAACAGATATTGCTCCATTTTTAACTGCACATATATCGCTAATACTGTCTACACAGGGATAGCTATTGTCTAGACTCCAATGACCCATTCTACATGCATTATCTTTGCACATGTAAAGGTTTCTGGGGGGAGTTCTCTCGGGTATAGTTACCTTTACTTCTCCACTTCTCTCCAAGGGTATATTTATGTTCAGAGCATCACATGGAAAACTCCACTCTAGAAAATCAAGGATCCTTAACAGGACGCCGGCGGCATTTTCATATTCAGTAAAGCCGAGTTTTTCGTATTTTGAGCTATTCTCTGCTACAAGTGAGACAGCTACACCGGGCTTTCCAAACAAGGCCCCCTCTAATACTGCTCCAACTGTTCCCGAAGATAGTATATCCCATAGACCCAGATTGGGTCCAAGATTTATACCGCTAATGATTATGTCGGCCGGCACCCTCAGGACTGTTAGCGCTATTGTAACAGCACTGGCTGGCGTCCCATCAACAATCAACGCTTTATAGCCGTTGAGCTCCCCCAAAGAATAACGTACCTCAAAAGAAACTGATTTTGAAGAACCACTCTTCTGGGTCGAAGTAGTAGCAATGAATACGTCGTGTCCAGCATTTCTTAGAACTCCAGCTAGGGCCAATAAGCCTGGGCTTTCGGGGCCGTCGTCGTTAACCAGCACGATACGTTTATTGTCCACAGCCTAGAATGAAACGGGGGATATGAAAACTTGGCGCCAACATAGTCAATGTCTACATGATGAGCCCGAAGTTGGAGATAGACTGTTGGAAAAGCTTAAACAAGAACTAAGGATTGAGCAGGGAGACTTTATCGCTTACGAGCTGGCCCAGACAAAGGACTACTTCAGGACACTAATAGCTACAATAATTTCCCAAAACACCAACGAAAAAAACACATACAGAGCCTTCGGCGAGCTTGAACGCCGTATCGGCGTAGAGTGCGCCAAGCTTTCACAGACAGACGTGCAGAAAATAGCAGAAGCCATTAAACCTGCAGGGCTCTATGCGCAGAAATCCCAAGCCATAAAATCATTAGCATTGTTTCTCATGGAAAACTATGGTTGCCAGATAGAATTGCTCCTTAAACAGGGACCAGAAAAAGTAAAGGAGGAACTGGGAAAAATTCGCGGAATAGGCTCAAAAACAATAGACGTTCTCCTTGCAAACTATGGCTACCCCGTTTTACCAATAGACACCCACGTAAAGAGAACATCAATTAGAATAGGTCTAGCGCCACCAGGTAGCTACGAAAAAATGCAAGCACACCTACACAAAGTTTTCTCGCCAGAAAAACGTCTAGAGGCGCACCTCTACTTGATAAAGCTCGGGAGAACCTTTTGCCTGCCAAGAAATCCCAAGTGCAATGTTTGTCCTGTGTCAGCTCTATGTTGCTACTACAAAAACAAGCCTCAAAAGTGAGTACTGTTTCGTCACCCTTCGGTTTTAACGAAAACCTTGAAATTCGAGGTCTGTTTTAACCACGATGTGAAGAGCCATGCTTTCAGGAGCCGAGATAAAGAAGCTGATAAAAGAGGGCAAGCTCAAGATTGAACCCTACAGCGAGGAAATTGTCCGCGAAAACGGCGTCGATCTTCGTATAGGAGATGAAATAGCAATTCTTCTTAATAATCCAGAGCCAATAGACCCAGAAAAACTCAGGGAAATAGATCTCTCCCAGTACTATAAAATCTTCAAGGCAGACAACTTCGTGTTACAGCCCTATATGAAGGTTCTCGTCACCACGCTTGAATACATCAAGATGCCCGAAGACGTAGGTGCACTAATAGGTGTCAGGAGCACCTTCGCCCGGCTCGGAGTCTCTGTCCCTCCAACATTAATAGACGCAGGCTTCGAAGGCCAGGTGACAATTGAGATACATGGAGGAGCTTTCCCAATAATCCTGAGAAAAGGACAAAGATTCGCCCATGTAGCCTTCTATAAGCTTGTTGGGGAGCCAGTTCCATACAAGGGCAGATACCAGGGACAAAGGGGAGTAACTCTTCCAAAATAGCGCCAGCTAAACTTATTTTTGCATGCTGACCAATTCTCCATTTATGAAGACCTTTTTTGGAGTAGACTTGTCTGCGTCACTTAAAAAGAAGTCTGCATATGCTGTTCTCTACGAAGACCTTACGTGTGTAACTGGCTTTTTCAAGCATGACGACGAATTGGTGGAAAAAGTTGAAGAATATTCCCCAGAAGCTGTAGGTATAGATGCTCCTCTCTCGTTTCCACAGAAAGGATACTATAGGCTCTGTGAAAAGGCCTTGCGGAGGCTTGGTATAAGGGCTTTTTCACCCCTGTTTGAAGGTATGAGGTCACTAACGCTTAGGGCTATACAGCTTAGAAGCGAACTAGAAAAAAGAGGGTACGAAGTCATAGAGATATATCCCGGGGGCACACAGGACATGCTTGGTCTTCCAAGGAAAAATAAAAGCCGAGAGAAACTCTACCTGGGTTTGAGGCGTTTGGGCTTAAGGTTCCCAGAATCAAGAGATGGAGACCTCTTGGATGCAGTTACGGCAGCCCTCACGGTCTTTGCCTATAAGAAAGAAGAATACATTTTAGTTTCCTCTAGTGACGGATGTAGGCTTGTGTTAGCAAGCCCATCCCTGAAGGAAGCACTCTTGCAAATAAAAGGCTAATATTCGAAGCTCCAGTCATCAATATTGCCGGCGATGTCCTCAAGGATTTTGAGGGAAATATCGCGTGGCATTTTTAGAAAAAGCTTGACGAGGTGCTTGCAGAAGCGTTTCGACTCGGCGGACTTTTTCCAATCCTCACAGTCATGAAAAATTCTCCTGTTCTTAACGTCTATTTCAACCCTGTAGTTCTTTACTGTTGCTACAATACTTTCGCCCTTGATCTTAAAACTCACATTCTCATCACTTATTTCTTTGGAACGTTCAAACCTCTTCTCACCGGCGAGAAACACGAGAGCACCCTCAAGGTCTCCCTTTGCAACAATTTCTCTAAGGCTTTTTAAAACCTTCTGAGGCAGAGACTTAAAGTATTTATCCATTTCTTGAAGCTTTTCTCTTTGCCTCCTATTCGTAATCCCAAGTAATGTCATCATTTGCAAGGCGTTGTGGGGAGCAAATCCTCTGAAGTGGTTATTGAAGTATCCTAGAATAAGGTCTACGTTTTCTCTGCTGAGAAAGTCTTGGAGTCTCTTCGCCCACTCGCTGAGCTCTTCGATTGAATAGTGATAATAATACCAGGGGCTTTCTCCCCTGCCATGCCACCTAATGTAGAGAAAGTTTGAAGTTTTCAGAATCAGTGGAGGCAATAATGGTTCATCTACGACTGTATAGGCGATTCCCCGTTCTTCTAGTGTCTTGTAAATGTCTTTTTCAAGCCAAGAGGGGTCCCTGAACTCTACAGCATATCTGTAGCCCTTCGGTAATAAATCCAGGAAAGAATCGAACCAGGGTACTTTTTCCCTTGGTACTGGAGGCATCTGTATAAGTATGGCTCCGAGCTTTTTTGCCTCTTTAAGCGGCGCAATAGATTTGAAGAAAGCGTCGAACTCGTCGCCTATAAGCTTGGGGTTAAGCATGTGTTTATGCGTTACTCCTCTATGCATTTTTAGAGAAAACAAGAACTCGCTTGGCGAGGACTCGGACAGCCCCTTATAGAACTTCTCGCTTAGGAGAGTATAGAAAGAAGAGTTTATTTCTACTGTGCTGAAGTACCTTGTATAATAAGTGAACATTCCTCTATCTGTCTCATAGAATATATCTAGCCAGTCATCGTAGTCCCAGCCAGATGTCCCTATTAGAATTCTTGGGTAAAGCAATTTGCATCTAGACTATACTATCGCTGGGAGACTATTTATATTTTTAAGCATATAAGACAAAAGCCTAATTAGATTCATTGTAGTTTCTATTTTCGAGATAGTGGCAAGCAATGTCCTCTAAACTTCCAAAAGAAAATGAGACGGGAGCCATCGAGTACAAGTCTAGGCTCTCGTGTAACAACCCAGAAAGAATAGAGAATCTAGCTTCACAGATGCGTTACAGGCTGTTTGAGGGCGGGGGCGAGGCAATATATCTTCTTGGGTTTGACGATGATGGGACACCAATTGGTTTGACGCCACAAGAGGAAGAAGAAACCCTCCAAATATTAGACGACGTTGCAGGAAAAATAGGGGCAAAAATAAGAGTCCTCGAGAAAGCCCCAGTCGGAAACAGGAGTCTAGTTAGAGTTCTCGTGCGGGTAGGCAGGGAGGAGTCTCCACCTGTTCAGACAACGATAGCTGTTATGGGGAACGTGGACGCGGGGAAAAGCACAACGATAGGTACCCTCTGCACGGGTGAACTTGATGATGGAAGAGGAAGAAGCATGAGAAAAATTGCAAGGTTCGAACATGAAATAGTCACGGGTAGAACTTCCTCCGTTGTTGTAAGACTGCTTGGATTCGACATGGACGGCCGGCCAATAAACTGGAACCTTCCAAACCCACTAGATGAAGCACAGATATATTTGTCTTCTAAGAAGGTTGTCTACTTTGTAGATGTTGGAGGGCACGAAAGGTATCTGAGAACTGCGCTTAGGGGAGTAATGGCGCGTCTACCAGACTACATAATGCTTGTTGTCGCCGCTAATTCTGGTTTACAGGTGATGGGGAGGGAACATCTAGGCGTAGGACTTGCCCTACGTATCCCAGTCTTCATCGTGTTGACAAAAATAGATTTGGTGGATAAAAAGGTTCTAGAAGCCACCCTCATTGATACGGTTGAAACTCTCAGGAGGGTAGACAGAAAGCCTGTCGTCGTAAAGACTTTAGGGGATGTGTACAGGCTAGTCGAATTAATGCCGAGTGGACGCGTCGTCCCAATATTTCTAATATCAAACACAACAGGCGAAGGACTAAGCATCTTAACAGAGTTTTTAAACCTTCTACCACCCAGGCTCAGGTGGAACGAGAACATCGACAAGCCACTTCTAGCATATGTTAGCGATGTATACGATGTGAAAGGCGTTGGACCCGTAGTGGCTGTAACAATTGAAAGGGGAGTAATCAAAGAAGACGACGAGGTGTACATCGGACCCCTTCAGGATTCTTCATGGAAAAAGATACGTGTAAAATCCATTCACATAAACAGGACTGTAGCGTCCAAAGCTAAGGCTGGCGAAGAAGCTACTCTAGCAATTTCTGGAATAAGCTATGAGGAGCTGGAGAAAGGGCTTGTAGTAACTCAGCAAGAGTTAAAGCCTGTATGGGAGTTCGAGGCACACATCGTCGTGCTAAAACACCCTACGACTATTAGAAGAGGATACCAGACAGTTTTACATGCCCACTCGATTAGGAGCCCAGTAATGTTTATTTATATGAGCCTTGAACCCATGAGGACAGGGGATTCGGGGATTGTTAGGCTAAGGTTTCTCTACCATCCCTGGTACCTGGAAACCGACACAAGGATAATACTGAGAGATTCTAGGACGAGAGCAATAGGACGGATAACAAGGCTAATTGACTAATTTACGCCTGTCATGATCTAACACAACATTTTTTAAAGTCTTCCAGAGATTGTATCCATTGGTGAGAAAATGCCTCTGAATATTCCCCCAGGGAAAAACCCTCCAGAAGACATTTATGTTGTCGTTGAGATCCCCCTTGGGAGCAACATAAAGTACGAGCTCGACAAGGAAAGCGGGATGATATTTGTCGACAGGGTTCTTTTCACGAGCATGGTCTTCCCCTTTAACTATGGCTTTATCCCCAAGACGCTAGAAGAGGACGGCGACCCAGTAGACGTGGTTTTACTCAGCTACGACTCAGTGGCTCCCGGAAGTGTCGTCCGCGCTAGACCAATAGGTCTCCTCGAGATGGAAGACGAAAATGGACCCGACAGCAAAATCATAGCTGTGCCCCACGAAAAAATAGACAACAGGTTTGCAAAAATAAAGGACATCAACGATGTAGACGATGTAGTGAAAGAGCGTATTAAACACTTCTTTGAGCACTACAAGGAGCTAGAGAAGGGGAAATGGGTCAAAGTCAGGAACTGGAAAGGACGCGAAGCTGCCCTCGAAGCCATACAAAAAGCAATCGATAGGTACAATAAGTCCCAAAAGTAGGGCTTCCACGCAACATCTATAAATTTTTATTTTCTATTATAAAACTTGGTGGAAGATTGAAGCATATCGTATTTATGTTTGAAGTTCACCAGCCGTATAGGCTCCGCAGAAACATTAAATCTCTTCTCCTAAGCAACCTCATAAGAAAGGGAAGATTGACCCCAGAAGACCTAGAAAAAATATACTTTGATGAGGATCTAAACAGGTATGTTTTTGAGAGGGTTGCGAAGAGATGCTATTTGCCTGCAAACTATACAATAAAGCAGCAGATCGAGTACTTCAAGGACTCTGGGAAAAAATTCAAAGTAGCCTATAGCGTGTCTGGCGTCCTCTTGGAGCAGGCTTCTAGATGGTTCCCAGAGCTTGTTGAAAGCTTTAGACAGCTTGCCTCGACAGGGCTGGTTGAGTTCTTAGACCAAACATATTATCATAGTTTGGCTTTTCTAGTGGCAGAAGAAGAGTTTATATATCAGGTCAACGAGCACAGGAGGCTTATCAAGAAAGAGCTAAATTACGAGCCCAGAGCTATAGAAAACACAGAGTTCATTTACAACAACTATGTTGGTTGCCTCTTTGACAGGCTTGGATACAAAGTTGTATTAACGGAAGGCGTCGAAAGAATACTTGGCTGGAGGAGCCCCAATTACCTATACAAGGCAAAGAACTGCAATATACGTGTCCTAATGAGGAACTACAGGCTGTCGGACGACATAGGCTTCCGCTTTGGCTCTACATGGTGGAATGAGTATCCACTTACCGCTGAAAAATACTCGGCATGGCTAGCGGCGACACCTGGCGACGTCATACTAATAGCCATCGACTATGAAACCTTTGGAGAACACTTCCCCGCCGAGACAGGTATATTTGAGTTCCTAAGGTGGCTTCCAGGCGAAATACTAAAATGGGAAAACCTAACTATTTCAACGCCTACAGAGGTAGCGGAGCATCTACAGCCGAGAGACGAGATAGACGTTCCAGAACACATGACGATTTCATGGGCAGACCTCGAGAGAGACCTATCTGCATGGATCGGCAATTTTATGCAACAGGACGCTTTTAACAGGCTGAGAGATCTCTGGCTACAGATAAAGGCTCTACGCAACCCTGGCTATGAAAGGCTTTGGAGACTACTATCTATAAGCGACCACTTCTACTACATGTCAACTAAAGGCGGGGGGCCAGGCGACGTTCACTCCTATTTTAGTCCATATAAAAACCCGTATGAAGCCCACATGCTCTTCTCAGAGGCTATAGGAGACCTCGAGACAAGGACGCTCCTCGCATTGGAAAACGATAAAAAAGCACTTATGAGATACGCGTGGATGCGAAGCCTCCCAGACGAAAACAAGTTCTACTTCTATGCGGGTCCGGGAAAACCCCTAGGAAAACAGGCATGGAACATGTTTTCATTCATTGAGGCACTACGCGAAGTGCCCCCAGAAACCATAGTTCACCACCAGTCCCTGCAGGATTTCGCAAACTGGATTGAATATGTTGTAGGCGACGTAGAGCTTGCCAGAAAAATTAGAGAAATAAACGTAGCAAGCCCCGAGGAAATTAGAAAACAGCTTCTAAGCGTCCTCGAGAACAGGAGGGCCGAGCTCTTTGGCTGAACTGATAAAGCTTGGAAACTTTCTTGAATATCTAGGCGAACTATTCCCAGAGGCCAGGTCTACGCTTAGAATCCTTGCACTTTTCCTTAAAAACCCCGAAGAAACATTTACGCGCTACCGAGTCGAAAAAGAAGCACTGGTTAGCCACGCGCGTCCAATTTTACAGCGTTTTGTCTCGCTCGGTATCCTGGAAATTGTCGATGAGAATCCGATATCGTACAGGCTCAATAAAAACAGTTACGTATTGAGACAAATGCTAGACCTCTTGGTATAGTTTTAGAACAGTATATTTTGTGGATAGTTTTCTTCCAGCCAGAAATACGCCGAGGCTGCTCTCAATAGCAAAAACAGCACTTAGAACGTAAATATAGTCAGGGAGGAGCATCGCAACGTCTTTTAAAAACAGGTAGAGAACAAATAATAGTAGGAACCGTGTTTCTTTATCCCTCTTGGTGATTGGAAGCATGGTAAAAAAGAGTAAAGCATCTATGCCTGTTTTGAGGGGGATACCAATGGGAACCACCTCTAGGAACCGTGTCTTTACCGCTAACAGGCTGAAACTTGCCAATAGGAAAATTTTCCCGAGGGTTCCAATTATGTCCAAAAGAAACGATATTTTATCGGATGGAGGACCTCTAATAATGGCGTCCAAGTAGTCGAGGTTAATCAATGTAAAAGAGGCGAGCAAAAAGCCAGCACCCCCTAGTGTCAGCTCGGTTGCCTCAAGATAAAAACCTACCTTTAGCTGTGAATAAGCATAGTAAATAATTGCAGTAAAGAGGAAGATTTCTAGCACAGGAAGAAGGCTCCTAGACACTACTGGAAGAATTACGTCAAAGTTTTCAATAGTATAGATCGAGAAAACTCCAAAAATTATCAAAAGTCCTCCACTAATTGTTTCGCTATGTTTCAAAAAGAAGTTTCTTAACGATTTTCCTCTGTAGAATGTCTTCACTAGATCACCTAAAACACCGACAACTAGGAAAGGCGTGGCTGTACCCAAACCATAGAGCAACATAAGAAGCAAGGGCTCGAATAGACTTGTCAATGCATATAAAAGCACCTGTGAAAGCGCCGCCGTCATCAATGCAGCTGCACAGGGGGCTGCAGCTAGGCTGAAAAAGAAGCCAAAGAAAAGTGAGTCTAGGCGCCCAGATATCTTGCTTACAGGTGTAGCCGAGGGTAGCACTGTAAAAAATTCTCTTAACGGGGTCAGCAATGATATTCCTAGCGCTATTAGGACTATGCCCAGAGCAATATTTACAAATTGTTGATTTAGACTTGTCAAGAAAATCCTGATAATACCTCCTCCGACTACGAGTAGAACCCCGTACAAGATAAAGCTAAGAACAACTCCCACGCTAAAAAATATGCCTGTCTGCCACGTCTTTGCGTTTTTCCTAGTTGACAACGCAAGGAACACAGGGAATACGGGCAAGTAGCATGGCGTCAGAGCTGTCTGCAGCCCTAAGAAGAACATTAAGAAATATTGAGCTACGTTGCCCAAATATGGTCCCTTCTTATTTCCGCTGTCTCTTATTTGAATAATATACAACTGCTAGGCTTGTTACGAAAATGCCTACAGCCATAAGTGGATAGCTTAGTCCCTGTTCCGCCGTTACCTCTAGGACTATGATCCTGTTTGTCTTTATTTCTCCAGCAATAATTGTGAGGGGTATATTGTACATTCCCTCAGTTACATTTTGAGAAATGTATATTGACAAGTCAAAGCTGGCAGTTGAATTCGGCGGCAAAGAGAGGCGCGTCGGGTTAAAGCTTACACTAATATCCTTGCTTGGAGAGTCGACCTGCAAAACAACATCCTTGAGTGTTACAGTTCCCTTATTGGCCAGCACTAATTTAAATGTAGCTACAGATCCGGGCCTACCTGTAACTTTAAAGTTGGTAGTTAAGACTTCTAGCCTCCTTGTTCCAGAGACCACTATCGTTATTCCTTGAGTAGCAGTACTTGTTGTCCCATTCGCACTTAAGGTGAGAAGGTAGACGCCTGGAGGAAGAAGGGTGTCAAGCTCAATAACAAGCGATAGTGTCTTTTTCTCTCCAGGCATAAGGTATATAGAAGCCAGGTTTTCCCCCGAGGTAGAGATGTATACGCGTATCAGGGGCGAGTTAGCGGAGGCCTTTACAAGTGCGACGGTGGGCATGTTTCCATCGTTTTCTAGGATAAACTTTAGCGATAATGTTGACCCAGAGGTTGCATTCAGCGATGCGGCATTTACGTTTATCTTTAACAAGTCGTAGGAGCTTTCTACATCAACTTGTATGTTTTCGATTTGTTGGGCAAAGCTTGTTTTTGCAACAAGTTTTATGGTGTATGTGGAGAGCTGGGCGTTGGGTGAAACATATAGGATGAGCTGAAGCCTTCTTGGCATGGACGGCTTTGCAATGACTGTCTGGACGGCTAGACCGTTTTCGTCTACAAGTGTTGCTATTATGTTTGGAGGAGTTATGAGGTAGAGCGTGACAGGTATATCGTTACTTAGTGGGCTTGTGATATTTATCGGGATTGCGATCTGTGCTCCTGGAAAGCCCTTGATCACAGCGGTCGGTACGTTGAAGAACTTCCAGTTTTTCTGGGCTATCCTGAAAGTAAAGTCTATTCTTGAGGATAGATTCGCCCAGTAATAATAGAGAGACACCAGGGAAAGCTCCGTAGCATTCAAGGGGACATTGGCTACCAGTGTTAGCGTCTTGTTTTCTCCAGGATTCAGGTATACATTGTTCACAGCGAGACCCTTAGAGTCTACCAGAGCTATTTCCCAGTCTCTAGGAGCAACGAACGAGAAATTTACGAGTAGAGGGTCGAGGCAAGAATTATAGATCCTCAAATTTATCCTAACGTTGTCGCCCTGAGAGGCAGAGATGGATGTGGCTTCTGGCACTACGCTTACCCCCTTCTTTAAAACTATGAGTCCGAGACTCCCGCCTTTCTCGGGCGTAACCTCGAAGGAATAATACAAGGGAGAATATCCCTTCTTGTATATGACTAGAGTGTAGCTTCCCGGCTGTACAAACAAGGAGAAGCTTCCATCATTTTTAGTCGTAGCTGAAGTTACTATGTAGATTCCCCTGTAAACAGTGAGCTGGGCAGAGCCTATTGGTGAACCATTTTCGTCTACCACCTGCCCGTAAAAGAAAACACTTCCCTGGCTATACACAGTCCTGAGGCTGAGAAACAAGGTTAAAGCAAAGATTATGGCTACAAGCTTTTTTAGGCTGTCCCCAGACATATGAACCGCATACTATATTTGACTGTTCTAGTAATTATTAGTTACGGGCTATGTTGCTGTACGTTGGCACCTCTGGATGGAAATATGACTGGAACCCTAACGGCTTAGAGTGGTATTCTAGGGAGAGCGGTTTCAACGCTATAGAGCTTAACATGAGTTTCTACAGTTTCCCCCAAAAATCAGCAGTTGAAAGGTGGAGCGAAGAATCGGGAAGGCTAAGGTGGTCGATAAAGGTTCATAGGAGTATAACACATTTACGTAGGCTAAACGAGAAAGCCATCCCGACCTGGGAAAAGTTTGTCTCAGTTTTTGAGCCGCTAGAAGACAAAATTGATTTCTACTTGTTCCAATTGCCGCCAACATTCCAATTCAACAATGAGGCAAAACAACGTCTGTCGCGGTTTTCCTCTATGTCCCACAAGGTAGCTATAGAGCCTAGACATGAGTCCTGGTTCAACAAGGAGGTCTACGAATTTTTTGAAGAAAAAGGAATACACTTTGTAACTCCTGATTCTCCAATCTTCGAAGGACTACCACCAGACGGCGTTGTGAAAATCAATGGAATAGTGTATGTCAGGATGCATGGCAGGCTAACATGGTACAATTACGGCTATCTCGATGAAGAACTAGAAGAGGTAGCAGAGAAAATTATCCAGGTAGCTCCCGAAAAAGCCTACATATTCTTCAACAATAATCATGACATGCTGGGTGATGGGAGAAAACTCATAGAAATATTTGCAAGTAAAGGGGTCAAGATCTAGGAGGCCCGCGTAATACCGATAACGACTCTCAGGTCTCCGACTTCCCATTCTCTAACCAGTTCGCCCCTAACGTTTTCTGGAGAATCGACCAGCGAGAAGCTTTTGCTTCTAGACTCATTTTGGAGGTACTCTTGAAACTCGATAACGTATTTTTTGACCTCGCTGGGAACCCACATATAAGTTATAATGTTGGCATCCACTGGGAGGGACAACTCTTTACGCATGAACTGTATACGTCTAAGTAGATCTCTGGCAAGCCCCTCAGCGAGCTCGCGCTCACTGAATCTTAAATCCAGGACTATGTATCCAAAGTCATTTTTCTCGCCGAGGAACCCCTCGTTCCAGTTTTCCAGCACGTTTACCATTTCCTTGCGTATAGTCACCTTTTCGCCGTCTATTTCTAACTCAATATGGCCTTCCTTTAAAAGTTTCTCGGCAATAGAGGGATCACTTATAGATGCAAGTTTCTCGACTATCTGTTTGGCTTTACCCTTAAATACAGGACCTATTTCCTTGTATACCGGCTCCAAAACAACTCTTCTGTAACTTTGTACCTCTTCTAGCGGGAGAACCTTTATACTCTTAACATTAACCTGTGCCTCTACCACGTGTTCAAAGGTCTTTACGGCTTTCTCGACAAGGCTGTCAGATGTGAAGACATAGAGGGCCGGCAGAGGCTGTCTTATTTTTATGCCCTTCTTCATCCTCAGCGACAAGGCTCTCTCTACTATGTTCCTGACTTTTTCCATCTCTGTTTCTAGTTCTTCATTAATGAACTTGTCTAGCCCGCTAGGCCACTCGTACATGTGTATAGATATGGTTTTCCCTGGACTATAGAAAGAGGACTGATAAATTTTCTCAGTAGTGAAAGGCAGTATAGGTGAAGCCATTATAAGGAGGTTAAAGAGGACTGTATAGAGGGTCGCGTATGCAGAGTATTTTTCTGTAGCGCTCTCCTCGATCCATACCCTGGGCCTGACGAGCCTTACGTACCAGTGGCTAAGATCCTCGACAACAAAGTCTCTAAGGTCTCTGGCCGCTTTGTGGATATTGAGGCTCTCAAAGTTTTGAGTAAATGAGAGATAAAGCTTGCCCAGCCTGGAAAGTATCCATCGGTCTTCAGGCTTTAAGGAATTGAGGTACTTTTCGAGGCCGTGGGATTCTTCACTGTAATTGTCAAGGTTCATGTAGAGGGTTGCGAAGTAGTAAACATTCCAGAGAATGTTTAGATCGGAATATGTCTCCTGTAGTCCAGCCCAAGAGAACCTCAGGTCTTCCCATATAGTGTTCTTCAGTACAAACCATCTAAATACGTCTCTAGAGCCGTATTCATATTCCAGTATCTGCCGGGGCTCCACATAGTTTCCCAGCGACTTATGCATCTCTCTACCCTGCTCGTCCAGCGCGAATCCATGCATCAAGACTCTCTTGTAGGGACATTTGTCAATAGTTATCAGACCACTTCTAAGCGTCGAGAAGAACCATCCAGCTATCTGGTCGTGCCCCTCTATTATGAGGTCTACAGGCATTAATGAATCGAAAAGCTCGCGTCTCCGAGGGTAGCCCAGCGACGCATAAAAAGCGACTCCACTGTCGAGCCAAACATCAAGGACATCTGGTACCCTGTGCATCTCTCCTCCACACTTGGGACACTTCAATGTTATTCTGTCAACCCATGGCTTGTGGAGATCCTTCAGCTCCAGCTTTTGGCCGGCAAGCCCCTCCAGCTCTTTCCTAGAGCCAACTACAACCCTATGCCCGCACTTATCACATATCCATATAGGGGCAGGTGTCCCCCAATACCTCTGCCTAGAGATAATCCAGTCTCTGAGCCCCTGCAACCAGTTCTTAAACCTCGAATAACCAGCCCACTTTGGAACCCAGTCAACGTTGTATGCCTCCTCTAGGAACTTTTCTTTAAGCTGTGTTACCCTAATGTACCATTGCCGGGTAGCTCTGAGAACCAGCGGAGTCTTGCATCTCCAACAGACGGGATACCTGTGCTTGATTGTTCCATAATGGAACAAGTAACCCTTCTTCTTTAGATCCTCCACTATGAGGCTGTTGGCGTCTCGATGATAGATTCCAGCATACTTTCCTGCATCCTTCACCATTACGCCTTTATCATCAAGAATAGAGAAAACGGGAAATCCATGATCAACTCCAACCTTGTAGTCTTCTTCTCCATGGCCAGTCGCCATATGAACTAGCCCTGTACCCTCTTCAGAAGTCACATATTCGCTTGACAGAACTACCCTATGGTAGTCTCTCAGTAATTTCTGTATTGTTACTTCCTCCTCTAGGGGATGAATATATTTTAACCCCTCGAGGTCTTTTCCCTTGACGCTTTTCACAACTCTGTAGTTTTGAATCCCGGCTTCCTTCATCACTTCACTGACCCGTGTAGATAGCATGAGCAATTCTTCGCCGTTGACTTCTACCCAAACGTATTCCAGGTCCGGATGAGCCATTACTGCTACGTTTGCGGGCAGAGTCCAAGGCGTGGTAGTCCATATCAAGAGATACTTGTTTTTCTCGCCGGCAACTGGGAACTTTACGTAGATCGATGGATCTTCAAGCTCCTTGTATTCGGTCACCTCGTAGTCTGCTAGAGTGGTTTCACATCTTGGGCACCAATGAACAACCTTTAAACCATAGTCGAGTAACCCCTTTTCTTCTGCCTTCTTGACTAGCCACCACGCGCTCTCTATGTATTCATTGTTCATTGTAAGGTAGGGATTATCCCAGTCCATAGAAACTCCGAAATTCTTGAAGTGCAGGTTCATTTCTTCGAGGTTTCTCTTTGCAAAATTCTTACACTCCTCGATGAACCTTTCAACGCCGTAGTCTTCTATTTCCTTTTTTGTCTTAAATCCAAGTCTCTTTTCTATCTGAACCTCTATGGGCAGGCCGTGACAATCGTACCCGGGCTGGTCGTTAACCCGATAGCCTCTCGCCCTATAATATCTGACAATGGAGTCTTTAAGTATCTTGTTCCAGAGCGTTCCAACATGTGGAACATTACTCGATGGATACGGGGGACCGTCAAGGAAATAGAACTTTCTGGGCGAAGACATGTTTTTCTCTTTTATTTGCTTGTAGACTTTATTCTCGTCCCAGAATCTAAGTATCTCTTCTTCATACCTTTTAGGATCAAACTTCTGCTCTAAGCTTTTTATCATACAACTCCACCCCACAAAATGAATACAAAATGTTTTCGCCTAAAGAATGTCTAGTTGGGGATCCGCCCTTCCAGGGAATTACATAATTTGGCGGTGCAAATTCACCCCCATTCCTCAACTTAGGTACATTTTTATAAATCTTTTCTACAAGACTTTATCCCATAGGAGATATATGCAAAAATTTTATATTTCTTTAAAAAAGAATCTATCGGCGAACAAAAATGGCCAAATTAAAGGTAACAATTGATAGGGATCAATGCATAAGCGACATGGCCTGTGTTTCTCTTTGCCCAGAAGTCTTCGAAATGAACGAAAACGATGGAAAAAGTGCCATTGTTGCCAAATACCGTGTGGGCGGAAACCTCGGCGAGGGAGAAGTACCCGTAGAACTAGAAGACTGTGTCAAAAGCGCGGCAGAAGCCTGCCCAGTCTCAATTATAAAGGTAGAAAAAGTCGAATAAATATTTTCTCTTTTGTTTTCTTTTTTAAAGCATCTCAAAGATGCCCATTTTCAGTTTCTGGTTGATTTCAAAATTCCCGTAGTATACGACGAGAAATATTAAGAGGCTGAGCCCTAGGGCTACTATAAGAGACATGTAGCTACTCAGTGTGGGTGTATCCTTTGTTGTCACGGTGTTTCCAGCACTTGGCGTAGGTGACCAGTCTTGGATGTTGCTGAAACCTAGGCTTCTGAAAAATGGCGCTAGGTTTCTTCCTGCTGCTTGGCTTAGGACAATTACAATATCGCTACTCGTAGATACGGGGTGTTTTCTTAATTCTGAGAATACTCTCTGAGCGTAGGATAATCCTCCATGGCTGTCTGAGATATTGGCTATGATGTAAAAGCTTGCGAGATAGGCTTCCTGCTCACTTACGTCGTCTGAAGGCCACTTCTGGATGAATCCAAATTTTCCTCCTGTATAGTAGTATAACGCTTTAGAAGAATTGTACATGTCGTTCTTATATTCAGACACGTTTATTCCGATGGCTTCTGCTATCTTTATTGAGAGGTACTGTGCCATGCCCTCATGGAACCACCTTGTAGCATCGTTAGCTTCTACTCCAACTATCCCAAGGTAAACATGTACAAGCTCGTGTATAATTGTTGTCTCCATATACCCGGGCGCATACCTTGTCAATGCAAGATTCAGATATATTGGGCCCTTACCACCAGCATTCACGTCCTCGCCAAGTACGAAGCCCAGTGCATATATGCCGCCCATCTTTTTCTCTGGAAGATAAAATACAAGTGTGACGTTTCTCGGCGTGACTCCCGTCAAGTTGTTTAAGTACTGGATACTTTTTATAGCAGTTTTCAGCGTGTTTTCAGCAATGTTCCTGTAGAAGACTGGATACCTCACAGTTATAATTGTCTGCGGGGTCTTTTCCTGCAATATGTTTTCCTTGACGTTTTCCTTGAGGTCGAACTCTATTGTCACCCTGTTTCCTATGTCTTGAGGAATCCCGGCCGAAAGGGTATAAACCCTATAATTTCCCGAAATTGATGTCGAAACTGGGCTTTCATATGTGATTTTCTTTGCCATGGGCAAACTAACGTAGACGCTTACTTTGTCGAGGTTGGTCCACAAGAGAGGAGAAATAAACCAGCCACGCGTGCCGGCCATTAGAACGGCGCTTGGGAATGAATAGCATAATACGAGTCGTCCAGGGTTATCGTCGTTTATTGTAATTGTTGAGTTGTAGTAGAAATAGGCCGAGGAGGTTTCGTTCTGTATATTAAGCTTGCCAATACCTGTCTCGTTGCAGAGGTATACTGGCTGAAACTTTGGCAAAGTCATGAAAAATGTGGCTCTGCCCTTGTATTGTATTGCTATCTTTACAGTTGCATTGCCATCGCTTGAAACATCTATGTATGCAGACAGCTCTACCTTGTTTCCTGCTGGCTGAGCAGTGAGTAGCGGTTCGAGGAAAGCGAAGGCAAAGAGTGCAATAATGAATATGCTAATTTTTGCCTTCATGTCTCATCTAAGATTTTAAAAGACAGCCTCGCATAATAAATGTCACGCATTCCTATAGAGGCTGTTAATATGGAAGGTGGCAACCATAGAAAGACAGGAGACCTAATTTCATGTAGAAGTGCCCTTATGACTTCTGATATGCATTGTAAAAAAGGCTCAAAGTGTCCCCAGCTAGAAGCCATAGCTAGGACTGCCTCTAAGCTAGGCACCGAATGCCTAGTTGTTGCCGGGGACCTTTTCGACGATTTCCACGAGGCGGCCGATGCTGAACTTTTTTTCAAAGAGTTTGGCAAAATTTGTAGCATCGAGAGTCTACCCGCGAAAACAATAATAGTTCTAAGTGGGAGCTCACACGACCCGATACTTGACAAATTAATTGTGAAGACCACTAGCGGAAAAACCTTGTTTGTAGCTAGACAAATAACTCCGCTCTATACCTCTAAAGGTAAAGTCGTAGTCATCCATGGCGATATAATTATCAGGAGTGGCGCACTCGCATTCATCATAAATTATCTTGCAAAGATTCTCGGTCAAAACCTATTCCTAGAGAGGAAGTTCCGAGAAAAAATTAGGCTTGAATCAGGGTGGCTTGTGGCTGGTCATACGCATATATATGGTGTGGATGACAAGGAAAAAATAGTAAATCTTGGCTCGTGGAAAAAACATTGGTTTAAAAATCTGCCTTACTGGCGTAGATCTAAACCTGTGGTCTTAGTCATTGGCGAAAAGGGTTTAAAGCTCCATGTGGTTGACTACTTATGAGTTTTAGGAATCCGCTTTCGAAACGAGTTTATCACTTGAAGGCCAGGCCTGAACAACTCTCTCCTAAAGTGCTTGTAGCTGGAGACCCCGACCGCATAGAGATCGCGTCCTCGCTACTAGAAGATCCCGTACTCGTAAGCAGGCATAGAGGTTTCCCAGTAATCACTGGAACATATAAGGGAGAAAAAATAACTCTAGCATGCCACGGTATAGGCGCCCCCTCGGCCGCCATCGTTTTTGAAGAGCTTGCAATGTTGGGTGCAAAGATTGTTATAAGGGCTGGCACGTGTGGCGGGTTGTCGCCTGAAGCCGAGTCTGGAAAAATAGCAGTGATAGAGGCTTCAGCATATGAGAATAGTGGCACTTTAAGGCAATATTTTGGAGAGGTCTCTATGCCTGCCTACGCCACGCCAGAGGTCACACTAAAGATAGTTGAGGTTTTGGGAGAAATGGGCCTCGAGTATCATAGGGGAGTTGCATTGTCGCATGATGCCTTTCACAAAGTCGAGGAAAACGCATCCAGATGGGGAAAGCTCGGCATAGATTTTTTGGAGATGGAGTCTGCGGCACTGTTTACGATTGGAAGGTATCGCGGCTTAAAGACGGGGGCAATGGCCCTAATCGTTGACAACATGATTAGTGGTAGCGAACTGACCGAAGGCAGAGAAGAACTAGAGCTAAAAATGATGAAAGCTGGGCTGGAGGCTCTAAGAAGGCTACAAATATGAAAACCAGACTGGATGATAAGTGGGAATATTATCGCTCCAAAGCACTGAAGCAATTTGAGATACATCTTCAGGAGGGACGCGTAGATCAAGACATAGTAGACTTCTTGAAAAAAGTCAACTCCACTAGCAACTGTTATACGACGTCCAGTTGTAGCGGGAGAATACAATTGTCAGCTGGTCAGTATCCAGGAGCAAAAGGAGAAATATTGGTGATAGCTAAATGGCACAGGACAATAAGCACAGAGGAGCTAAACTTTGTCCTCGCAAATTGTGACTATCCATCTCTCTGGCTCTCGGTTCATCCACCGATCTTCCACATTGTAGCAAAAAACCTGAAGGTTGCCTGGAAGCTGGTAGTTACCGCACGGAACACTGGATTTAAGCATAGCGGCATACAGGGTCTCGGCAAGAGAATAGTAGTGGAAATAATGTCCATGGAGAAGCTGGAAGTTCCGCTAAGATACCAGGGCGAGAACATAATCGACCTCGAGAAGCTTCCGACGCTCGTAGATATAGCTAACTTCATGCTTACAAGGGGCAAGGAGAGGCTTCACAGGCTAGAAAAGGAATTAATGGATGTCTGCAAATAATAGTTATGGTTTGTGGCTAGGAATATATCTACACATTACACAATAATTCTCGACCTCTTTTTCAAGCGAGAAAATTCTTTCAGAATCCCCTCGTACAAAGAGAACCTCCAAGCAATTATCGTCCATAGTGTGGAAATGGCTCCTGCCGAGAATTAACTCTCTGTATTTTTCTACTATGCTATTGACCTCCTCGCCTTTTTCATGGTGATAACCCATAATCATTACGCCCTCGCATTGATGCGGCTTCGCATAGTGAAACTTCTCAAGGATAAAGTACCTTGTAGCCATGTTCACAATGTGTGAACGGTCAGTTTTGAGGGCTCTGCAAAGATCTGTCAACTCCTCGAAGAGTTCTTTATCCATAGAGACTCCAAACCTTTCCTTTCTGCTCATTCTGACCCCCTTCTCATAAGCAGGATTGAGTAAATTCCTACCAGGAGGAGGCCATATACTGCTGATGGAGCTAGATTAAGCCAGATAGACAAAAGTAAAGAAAGTATTCCAGCAAAAGCGGAGACAAGGACACTGTATACTAGGAACATTTTTGCGTCCTTTGCGATACCAGCGGCAATGACCGCCGGCATTAGGAAAGCAACGTGTTCAATTACAAATCCAACTGTTTTAAGCATGGTGACTGATGCAACGGTTAGGGTTAAGATGACTAGGTAATCGTGAAGCTTGACGTTTATTCCTAGCACTTGGGCCACGTCCCTGTCCTGCCCAATAACTATCTCCTTCATGTAAATAGGTAGCACTATCAAGATTATTAGAATGCATACTGCTAGAGTGAGAAGTGTATCCTCCCAGGAGACAAGCAGAGGGTCGCCTAGGATATAGGACCATAGACTAGTCTGTGCAGGAAAATTTGTTAAGATATAATACATTGCCGCAACGCTTGCAGAGACAGAGAAACCGACAAAGACCGAAGTTGCACTATCTTCGCTTACACCCCGATGAATAATGGCAACAAGGAACAGAGACAGAACAATGCTTACAGGCACTGCCCACAAGACCGGATGGGTTCCAGTCAAAAAGCCAAGCATATAGCCGATTGTAACGGCTAAAAGCGAGGAATGAGGAAGCGTGGAAGCAAAAAAGTTGAGTTTCCTGGCATAGATAATTGGACTAAGAACGCTGAAAGATATGGCGCTACCAAGTATCACTATAAGCCAACGTGGGTCAAAGTACATCCAGACCACCTCAGCCCACGACATGGAGGCATCTCTCGATCATCAGGACACTTGAACCATAGGCCTTTCTCAATAAGTCTAAAGTGAATATTTGGTCGGGAGAGCCATAAGCCTTGACCCCCTTATTAAATATCACTATCATTTTGCTAGAGTTAATAGTCAATACCGGATCATGAGTGGTTAGGAGAATCAGTTTTTCTCTAGAAGTCTTCCTTAAAAAATCCACGATATATTCCCTGCCGCCTGGATCGATACCAGAAAAAGGCTCATCCAATAACAGTATGCTTGAACCAGTTGCAAGGGCCCTTGCAATCAGTATTCTCTGCAACTGGCCTCCGCTCATTTCGCTTAACTTCTTTTTATAATAGTTCTCAGCTCCTACAATTTCCACAAGTTCTCTAAGTTTCTCCTTGCAAGACTTACCTGAACACTGCCTCCTACTTCTGAGAACAAACTCGATTATCTCTGCACCTGTAACAGGCAAGTCTCTCCTCACTGCTGTCAACTGCGGAACCAATGCTGCGTGTCTTCCGGCTTTCACTGGGTTTCCTGTCACTTCTTCTCCATTGAGAAAGATTTTTCCCGTCTGTGGTTTAAGAAGTCCTAGTATGACTTTGAAAAATGTTGTTTTGCCTGAACCATTAGGTCCCAGTATTGTAACAAGCCCTGGGCCGTGGACTGCTAGATTTTCATTTTCGAGGATTTTGTCATCTTCGTCATAGTGAAAAGTCACATTTTCTACTACTAGCGATGGGCTGTGCACATTACTCATAGAGTACCACCTTAATTACTATGCACAATTATATTAATTTTGCGGAACACATGCGAGAAAAGAGGAAATATTTATATGGAGGTTTTCTAATTGTGCACATATGAGCAGAGACAATACTAAAAATGTGCACACATCTAAATCAATCTTGTTAGTAGTTATAGCAATAGTCATAGTCGCGGGCCTCCTAGCATATCTGTATATGAATAATCCAACGACAGCTCCTACTCATGGTTTAAAAATAGCTGTAACGTTTTACTCCTTGAAGCCAGATATAGATCTACTGACCTGCACAGGCGACGTGGTATTTTCAATTACGCCTTCTGGTGTCGACCCCCACGAATACCAGTTAACACCTGCAGATGTAGCTAAATTGAAGGAAGCAGACATTATCATTTCAACAGCTCATGCACCCTTTGAAACGAAAATAGCTGAACTTGTAAGGAATGGGGAGATAAAGGCCAAACTAGTGGAGATACCAAGCATAGATGGTATAAAAATTCTCAGGAATCCCGCCACGGGAAACCCAAACTATCATTGGCCAATCTATGACCCCGCAAACTACCTCATCTACATAAAGACTCTAAGCAACGTTTTCGCTAATCTTAGGCCAGAATGTAGGGACACTTACAAAACCAAGGAATCTATCTTGGAAAGCAACATTACGGCAATCATACAGAAGGCTCCTAGACTAAAAGTCAATGCCATCGGCGCGTCGCCAGTTGTCCAATACGCGGTAAACTGGATGGGGATCAACGTATCTTTTCTCCTAATAAAGGAGCATGATCTCCCTGCAACCCCCCAGGACATTGCACAAGCAAAGGACCTATTAGACAAAGGGAAGGCCTCTTTCATCGTGGCCACTGACGATGTCTTAGCTTCCAGCCTAGGTGAGAAGCTCAAGGAGCTTTCGTCTCAAACCAATATACCACTACTACTTGTACCTAGTCCAACAAGTCCTGAAAGTACTCTCCAGAAAATCAAGACGGTAGTCGACAGTATTTCACAGATAAGAGCATAGCCCTGGAAAACTAAATTTATCAGTTGAATGTTTTTATTAGTGGGGATGAAGACCGCTGGAACTGCTTAGCAGGTGCTGAAGGCATTGGGACATCTGACCCGCGAACGCATTGTTTAAAAACTCCACGTAGAATTGTTAGTTGTGGCAGAATCCCAGGGATACAGGGTCTTATGGTACACTGAGTGGCTTAGCTCACAAGAAGCACACATACACGCTATCAAAAGAATAATTTTTGACGGATACACAAAATATCAGCGTGTAACTTTGGCAGAGACAGGCTCCTTTGGTTTGACACTATTCCTAGATGGCTATGCACAGAGCTCAGAGTACGACGAATTTGTCTACCACGAGGCACTCGTACACCCAGCAATGCTTACTCATCCAAAACCCGAAAAAGTCTTGATAATTGGTGGCGGAGAAGGTGCAACACTACGGGAGGTCCTCAAGCACCCCACAGTTAAAAGAGCTGTAATGGTAGACATTGACGGGGAGCTCCTGGAAATAGTTAAAAAGTATATGGTAAAATGGCACCAGAACTGTTTCAATGACCCGAGGGCTGAAGTTGTAGTAGCAGACGGGAAAAAATACCTAGAAGAAACCTCCGAAACTTTCGATGTTATTATTTTAGACTTGACTGACCCCACTAAAGGAACGCCAGGCGTGCAACTATACACTAAGGAGTTCTATGAGGAGATATATGACAAGCTATCCAAGGACGGGGTCATGGTGACTCAGGCTACGTCTACAAGATACAACATAGATGCTTTTTCAGTAATCAATAACACTGTAGCCTCTGTCTTCCCAGTTGAGAGGCCATACAAGGCACACGTAGCAACATTTTACAGTGAGTGGGGGTTCGCCTTGGGTTCAAAATCAAGAGATCCCCTCGGCATACCTAGAAACGAGCTTAGCGAGAGACTCGGTAGGCTCGGGCTCAAATTCCTAGACGAAGAAATATTTTATCACTTGTTCCATTTTCCAAGGTACTTGAAAGAAAAGATGCAACAATACAAGCAGATATCTACTGTTGCTCAGCCATTCCAGATAGAGCTCTGACTAGGATTCATATCTTACTCTCGAGGCTACACGCCATAAATTCACTTTTTCTTTTTCGACCTTCGTTTTTGGCTCTTTCCTTTCTTCAACAGTTTCTGTCCTTGATTTTCCAGGAATCGGAGGTAGTGGATCCTCGTTCTGTAGGTTTTCGTAGAACTTTTGGTCCTCTAGGAGCCTTGTAGTATAAGATGCATCAAGGAATCTCTGGTCTTCTAGAACTCTAAGAACTAGGAACTTGTTATGTTTTATTCCAGAGATTTTAAGCTCGGAGAGCCCCCTTCTTAGTCTAGCTATAGCCTGTCCACGGGTCAGTCCAAACGATACAACCTTCATTAGGAGAGGATCATAGTAGGGTGGCACTTCGTAGCCCTCATAAATGCCATTATCCACGCGGATCCATGGACCGCTGGGCAAAGACAGGTGCTCTATTTTCCCAGGTGAAGGGACAAAGCCTGCAGAGGGGTCTTCTGCATATATACGTGCCTCTATTGCATGTCCCCTAACGACTATTTCCTCCTGCTTCAAGCTTAATGATTCTCCGCTTGCAACCCGTAACTGTAGCTCAACAATATCTAGACCTGTAATTAGCTCTGTCACGGGATGTTCAACCTGGATTCTAGAGTTTACTTCTAACAGGAAAAAGCCTCTGCTCTGAGTATCGAAGAGAAACTCAAAGGTGCCAGCGTTGGTGTATTTAGCTACTTTTGCCGCTTCCAGTGCTGTTTTTAGGATTTTTTCTTTTTCCTGTGGATCAAGCGAGGGCGATGGCGCCTCCTCTATGACTTTCTGGTACCTTCTCTGCACGCTACACTCTCTCTCATGCAAATGAAGAATGTGTCCATTCTTGTCGCCGATGATTTGAACCTCAATATGCTTAGACAAGGGAAAATACTTCTCGATATAGACTTCGTATTTTCCAAAGGAGGACTTTGCAAGCTCTACTGCTCGCTTCAGATACTCGTCTAATTTTTCTGGAGAGGTGGCAACAAACATCCCTATGCCGCCCCCACCCCCAGCTGGCTTGACAATTACCGGGAAGCCTATTTCTTCAGCTATGCTTACAGCGTCTCTATCATTGACGGGCTCAAGGGTTCCTGGAACAACTGGGATCCCCTTTCCTGAAAAGAGCCTCCGTGCGCCAAGCTTGTCGCCGACTAGTCTCATTGTCTCTGGGTCTGGGCCAATCCATACAAATCCTTCCTCGATTATCCTCTCCGCGAAAACAGGGTTTTGAGACAGGAATCCGTATCCTGGATGTATTGCGTCTACCCGCGCCCTCTTAGCGACTGAAATTATTTTCTCGACGTCTAGGTAGCTTTTAAGGGGCTCAGGCGGACCCAAGTAATAGCTTTCATCTGCAAGTTTCACGTGAAGCGCGTCCCTGTCTGCATCGCTGTATAAAGCAACCGTTTTTATACCGAGGTCTCGGCATGTACGGAAAACCCTAACAGCTATCTCTCCTCGGTTAGCTACGAGAACCTTTTTTATTTCTAAGGGCTCACCAAGAGACATAGAATCTTTTCTTATCTTTGGGGATAAAAACCTTAACGCTATAGGGGAAGTTTGTAAAATTTAACAGCGTTCGACGTTGTAATTTCGTCAACTTCGCTGAAACTCAAACCGCGGAGCCTCGATATTTCTTCGACAATCAACTTTATCTGGAGCGGGGTATTTACCTCGTTTGTCTCCGATAAGAAGGGGGAGTCGGTTTCTGTGAGCAAGTATTCGAGTGGAAAGTTTTTCGCTATTTTACGCATATTCTTATTGTTTGTAAGCTTGTAGTTGACACTAAAGAAGAACCCATTGTCAAGGGCCTTTTTTGCGGCCGTCATGTTTCCAGTATATGAATGCATAAGAACGCCACTCTTAAGAGAGTGGCTCAACAATACTTCGACAGCGTCTTCTTCAGCCTTCCTACTATGTATAACAACGGGCTTGCCTATCTCCTCTGCCAACTCCAGCATTCTGTGAAATACCTCAAGTGTTCTCTTGTAGGTATCCTCGTCCTTGATCCAGAACCTGTCAAGACCTATCTCGCCGACTCCGACTATTCTCTCCTTGTTTCTACGAATGAATTCAATATATTCTTCTATTTCCTCCTCTGTCATATCAGGGACTTGTGTAGGATGCAAACCAAGCGTCACAAATATGAAGCCGGGAAACCTCTCAGACAATCTTAGGGCAGCTAACGCCCCCTCGAAAACCTCTTTTCTCTCCCTCTTTTCCCCCTCAAATGGGAAGCCAACAGTTATAATTGCTTTTAACGTTTCTCTGCTTTTTTCAATTACTTCGTCTAACTTCTCGACGAGTCCAGGATAAGTTAAATGACAATGCGAATCAATCACAGACAGTTTGAAAAAAATAAAACTTATAATTTTGTCGAATCCATGTTTCTAGAGACCACGAATGCGGAAAGTTTCACTAACCGACGAGTACTTAGCACTTAGAGAAACCCTTGCAAAATACTCAGCTGAAATGATTAAAAGATATTTCCCAGAAGTATACGAAGAAGCAAGCTACGCCATCCAAGGAGGGAAACTAATTAGAGGAAGCCTCTCCTTACTAATTGCAAGAATATTATCGTCAGACATAGAAAAGGTTCTCCCAATCGCTTTTTCCATCGAGCTAATGCACGCGGCCAGCCTAATACATGACGACATAGCTGATGAGTCTGAGTCGCGGAGAGGCAGACAGAGCTTCTGGAAAAAGTATGGCTTGAAGGACGCTGTAACTTTCCCTCACATTATAATCCCAGTAGCAATAACCCTCGTGGCAGAGGCAGGAGTCGAAGCCGTCATCGAAAGCATGCTTCAATGGAGAAAAGCTGCACTGGGACAGCTCTGGGACACCAGAATACTCGAAGGAAAACAAGTCCAGGTAGCATACGAACAGCTAATCGAGTACAAGACTGCATCTGTCTTTGAAGCTTCATGTAGCCTTCCACTAATAGCACTAGGCAAAAGGGATCTAATTTCGGCAGGGAAAACTTACGGCAAGTCATTGGGGATGCTCTACCAAGTTCTTGATGACTATGCTGACATTGCCAACAATAATGTAGATAGTGGGAGCTCGCGTCTTCTTTTAATGCAGGTAAAAGAAAGAGAAGGAATCAAGAGATATGTCAAAGAACTTGTATCAAAATATTTTACAGAAATCCGTGACGCCTCTATTAAGTTACACCCTTCACTCATGGATTTCGCAGTTATGAGCATGGAAAAATTTGCGTCTGAGGCAGGCGAGAGTGTTCAGCATATCCTGCAAGAAGTAGAGGAAAAGATATTATGACACGTGGACTTAACCCTACTTTTTGGAGCGACGTAGTAACAACTCTTGAGAGATTATTTTCATCGAATGCCTATATACCTGCAAACCACGCCATGAGCTTTGGGCTCGACGAAAAGCTCAGAAACATAATCTATAGAAGTGTTAGCGGCAAGATTGTAGACATTGGGTGTGGAGACGGCACCTACTCTTTTCCATTTCTCACAAGAGCAGAAGAAGTAGTATGTGTGGATCCACTAGCCCACAAGTTTTCCTCGAAAAGTAGCGATCCACGTCTACACAGGATAAGCGGGGTTGCAGAGTATTTGCCCTTAAGAGAAAAATCTGTCGACTATGCCACCGCAATGTTTAGCTTTAGAGACTTTCTTGACAAAGCAAGGGGGCTAAGCGAGATGAAAAGGGTAGCCAGGAGGGGGGTATTACTGCTTGAAATATTTAATCCACCAGCTCTGTTCCGTCCTTTCCTATATGCATATGTTCAAGCCATAGCGCCTCTACTCGGCTACCTAGCTTCACGCGGATCAGGGAGAGGGTGGCGGCTCCTTATGCCAACCATACGGCTCATGCCTAGGCTGTCTTTCTTCCAAAAGTTAGGCGGAAAAACTCTCGCCACTGTAGGACTGGGGTCTCTAGGCGTAGTCTATCTGCCAGCCTAAAAGTACAAAATTAGCAAAAATTTTTATATATAATTTTTAAAAACAAAACCTAGGCTTCATTATGAGTGTAGAGCCTACCCAGGACAAAAAAATGCAAACAACCCGTGAAAAAATAAGGGTAAACACCATTGTAAAGCTGTACACATTGATACTTCTCGCCGAGGGCGACAAACACGGCTACGAGCTTATGCGGAGACTTGAACAAATGATAGGCGTTCCCGTCGGTCCATCACAGATCTATCCGTTCCTTAAAAGCCTTGAGAAAGCAGGCTTCCTAGTCTCAAAAGAAGCAGGATCACGAGACAAAAGAGTATACTCCTTAACCCCGCAGGGGCTAGAATTCCTGAAAGAGGTACTAGAAAACTCGTTAAACGTTATACAGACAGCCATAAAGATAATTGGAAGAGAAAAAGTCTGCCTGCCATAAAGCCTACTCCCCGAAGAGGGCACGGCAAATGTCTCATGAATCTTATAAGGCAGTTGTCATAGGCTTAGGCCCATCCGGAGCTGCCGCCCTTAAAAGGCTCAATGAGCTTGGGATAAGTGCAATCGGCATCGAAAGAAAGAAAACTCCAGAAGAACCAGCAGTATGCGGAGAATTCCTCCCCGAGCCCTCAGAAATAACTTTTATTTCCAAATACCCATCGGTTAAAAAAGCGTTTGAATATATAGGCTACACCGAGAAAACAAACATAATAAAAAGAATATTCCTAGAGTTTGAACGCTACAGAAAATACCACCTCAAAATTGGCGGCTTTACCATTAGCAGGAAAGAAATGGTAAACAAACTCATAGAGAACGCAAACGTTGTAACAGGAGACGACGTCGTAGCAATAAAACAACTTGAAAAAGGCTACCTAGTCAAGACTCGCAAGGGCAGAGAGATCCAGGCAGACTACATAGTTGCCGCTGATGGCTTCCCCTCGCTAACTAGGAGGCTTCTAGGCGACAATACAGCACTCGACCCCATAGACTATGCACTGGGAATAAACCTAAAAATGGAGGTTCCAAATTTTCCCCAAAGTGATATCTACATGTATTCTTCCAAGGATACCCCAGGAGGATATGCATGGATTATTCCAATAGGCAATGGTATGGCAAATGTCGGCATAGGAATAAGGGGCAACTATATAAAAGGAAACATCACTCCCGTGGTTTTCCTTGAGAAGTTTATAAAGGTTTTTAACAGTAGCTACCTCAGAGACGCAAAGCCCCTAGAACCCCCAAGAAGCAGATGGATCCCAGTTACCGGGTTCTATTCAACTCCAGTAATAGGCAGAACACTGTTTGTCGGAGACGCGTTGGGCGCCGTAAACCCCATCAACGGCGGCGGGATTTTCACGGCAATGGCTCTAGGCGTATTGGCAGCTGAAAGCATCTGGCTTGAAAATCTAGACGTTTACCGCGAAAGGGCATGGAATGAGATCGGAAAAATCCTGGCCATTGGGAGAAAATACAGAGCACTGGTAGACTTTCTGTATGATCACTGGGAGGTAGCCCCCGTGGCTACGAGATTTTTCCCTGAGGATTTGTTAACGAAGATAATAAAGGGAGAAGAAACCTTCATGGAAAAAATTATTTTTTTTGGAAAAGGAAGGAAAACCTCCTATCAACCTCGTTAGGGTCAAGTTTCTCGTATGCCTCGGTTGTTCCGAGATCAAACCAGAAGGCGTCCGTTATGTATCCTCCAATGCTCAGGCCCCTATTTAATAGGACTCTTATAAAGTCGCCCATAATGTCGACTTCTTTCTTTGTTTCTATAAGCTCTCTCAGATATTCAAAAGAGTTTCTCCTGAAAACGACAAGTCCAATTGTGACAGGCTTTCCAAGCGGGGGCTTCTCGACTAGATTTACTACTCTTTCTCCCTTGACTTCGGCTACTCCGACAGCAACCCTGTAATTAGTAGACAATGCGAGGGTTGCTGTGAATTGATTTTTTTCGTGGAAAGCCAAGAAATCCGCGATGTTTATGTCTGATAGTATGTCGCCATAATATACGAGTACGTTTTCTGCATTGTTGAAGTGTCCCTGTTCATAAGCATTGTAGAGGGCGCCGCCGTTCCCGCCATATGCGGGGTTGTCCCATACATATGAGATCTCTACGCCATATCTCTCCCCATTGTCAAAATAGTTCACAATTTGTTGACCCTTATAGCCCACAAGCAGGACAAGTTTCTTTAGTCCGTGATATGAAAGCAGTCTCACAATATATTCTAGAAGAGGCTTCTGTTGTGCTCCTACGGGAATCATTGCTTTTTGAAAATAATATGTTAAGGGTCTAAGCCTCTTTCCCTCTCCTCCGCAAAGAACAACTCCAACAGTTTTTTCTTTGGTGCTCATACATATAACATGGTTATTCTTATTTTTATTTTTTGCCCTGTTTTTCAAAATCCGGCTAACATCTAGATTAATAAGAGACAGTAATAGGCTTAATAAATAGACAAGTTAGGCCTTATCTTCTTGATAGCTATGTTGTACGACTTGGAAGACGAATTTTCGATTGCATCTATAAAAGCAAGGTGGGTCCTCGACTCTAGGGGAAACCCAACGGTCGAAACAGAGGTTCTGACAATTGCCCGGGGCTACGGCAAAGCCATAGTCCCCTCTGGAGCGTCGACTGGAACACATGAAGCCCTAGAACTTCGAGACGGAGGTAAAGCCTTCCACGGTAAAGGGGTCCTAAAAGCAGTAGAAAACGTCAACAAGATCATCGCGCCTGAACTGCTAGGCATGGATTCTAGGAGACAAGAAGACATTGACGGGAAAATGTTACAGATGGACGGCACTCCAAACAAGTCTAGGCTAGGAGCAAACGCAATCTTATCCGTGTCGCTGGCAGTGACACATGCAGCGGCAGACACTTATTCGCTTCCACTCTTCCAGTATCTAGGCGGAATGAATGCATATACAATGCCTGTTCCACTAATGAACATTATTAACGGAGGAAAACACGCCGGCAATGAGCTGAAGATACAAGAGTTTCTCATAGCACCAGTCGGCGCAAAAACATTCAGTGAAGCTCTAAGAATAGGAAGCGAAGTCTACCACTCCCTTAAGGCTTACCTAAAAGACAAATATGGTCCACAAGCCATAAACATTGGAGACGAAGGTGGTTTTTCACCCCCGATGAAGAATACACGCGAAGCGCTAGATGCCCTCATAAATGCTATTAGGAATGCAGGATACGAGCCTGGAAAAGACGTAGCGCTTGCAATAGACGCAGCTGCCTCAGAGTTTTACGACGAAAAAAGAAGCCTTTACATAATTGATGGCCAGGAACTATCAAGGGAAAAAATGATTGAACTCTACGAAAAGCTTGTAGAAGAATATCCCATCGTATCCATAGAAGACCCATTACACGAAGAAGACTTTGAAGGCTTCTCCATCATAACAAGAACCCTCAAGACTCAAGTTATAGGAGACGACATCTTCGTAACAAATGTCGAGAGACTACGTAGAGGAATAGAAAACAAATCGGCCAACGCCTTGCTACTAAAGGTAAACCAGATTGGCACATTGACCGAAGCACTTGAAGCTGCTAGGCTTGCAATAAGCAACGGGTACTCTGTCGTCGTTAGCCATAGGAGCGGTGAAACAGAAGACACGACAATTTCCCACATCGCAGTCGCATTGAACACTGGACAGATCAAGACAGGTGCGCCAGCAAGAGGCGAGAGAACAGCCAAATACAATGAACTTCTCAGGATAGAGGAATATCTCGGCACAAGGGCCAAGTATCCTGGTCTAGGAGCCTTTAAACACTATAAACGCTAGACTCTTTTCGTAAACCTAAAACAAAGTTTTTTAGCTAGTACCAAGATGAAGTTGGAACGCTATGTGTAATGTGTCTGTTATTTCGAAGGAATTGATTGAGAAATGGAAACAATATGACCCTTTTGTAGGTGAGCTTGTAAACATAATTGAGAAAGACGAGGAAGTAAAAGCTCTCCTTGAAATGAGTAATATAAATGCCGTCGGTAGACTCGGCTACAATGATCATGGACCCGTCCACGCAAAAATCGTAGCTGGAACCTCACTAGAAATACTAGGCCTCCTCTTGAAGAAAAACGTCGAGCTAACAACCCTAAAGCAGGGAACAGCCAAAAATCTAGACGAAGTAAAATTTATACTCGTAATGGCAAGCTACCTGCACGACATAGGCAACTCGATACACAGGGAGTATCATGAAGCCATAGGTAGCTTGTTAGCAAAAGACATAGTTGACAGGATAATCCAAAGCATGTTTCCAAACATAGGCCCGCGGCGCTACTTCCTAAGGCAAGAAATTCTCTCCGCAATTTTTTCCACCGAAATGGAGACTAAGCCTCTAACCCTTGAGGCTAGCATCGTAAAGCTAGCAGACGGTCTAGACATGTCTGAGGGCAGAGCAAGGCTTCCATACAAAATGGGAAAGGTAGATATGCATTCCTTGTCAGCTCTCAATGTGAAACGTGTCCAGCTAACCTGCGACGAAACAGTACCAATCGTTGTAGAGGTGTTTCTGGGAGACATGGCTGGATTCTTCCAAGTAGAGAGGGTGCTTCTCCCCAAGCTTGAAAGCGGTAAACTGAAAGGAATGGTTAGAATAGATATCTTTGACTCCAAAAATAACAAAGTATTCAGCGTAGCTACGTAGATTTTTTGCAATTTAGGGCCAGACATAGCGCGCGCTTTTCTGTGCTTCGCTTCTAGGAAGAACCATAAAAAGAGTTAATTACGAGTGTCATGTTTTTTAGCGAGGTAAACATGGAGCTTCCAGCAATTGAAGGAGGCAAGCCGGTAAGGCCTTCTTTTAAAGAGTATTTTCCCAAATTAACTGATGAAGAAAAACAGCTAGTTCTTGACGTGCTGGATTCAGGGAGACTTGTATCCTCCATTGGAAAATATGTTAAACTTTTCGAGGAAGAGTTTGCTAGGTACCTAGGCGTAAGACATGCCGTTGCAACGATTAATGGGACTGCTTCGCTACATACTGCAGTGGCAAGCCTTAACATTGGTCCAGGAGACGAAGTTATTACGACCCCCTTCAGCTTCATAGCTACAGCCACATCAATCCTGCACAATAATGCTGTCCCAGTGTTTGCCGACATAGAAAAGGATAGCCTAAATCTAGACCCCGCGACAATAGAAGAGAAGATAACACCGAGGACAAAAGCCATACTCGTAGTCCACTTAGCTGGTTATCCCGCGGAGATGGATGAGATACTGAAGATAGCTCGGGAACACAACCTATATGTCATAGAGGACTGTGCCCAAGCCATTGGAAGCGAATATAGAGGCAGAAAAGTTGGAACCTTTGGAGACATAAACGCATTTAGCTTTTACCAGACAAAGAACATGACTACTGGAGAAGGTGGCATGGTAACTACAGACAAAGAAGAACTATATCGCTACGCCAAGATGTTTGTCGACCAAGGACAAGAATCTAAATACTATCACACTATTCTCGGCTGGAACTACCGCATGACCGAGCTCCAAGCAGCTTTAGGCCTCGGCCAGTTAAGGAGAATAGGCGAGTTGAACGCCGCTAGGGAGAAAATAGCACAAATATACATGGACGAGCTTTCAAGCTTAAACGGTGACCTGTTAAAGCTACCGGTCTTGAAACCCTATGTGAAGCATACATGGCACATTTTCCAAGTTCTATTAAATCTGGACAAGCTACGTGTAAACAGGGACAGAATCATAGAAGCTCTCAAGGCTGAAAATGTCTTGGTGCAGGTCGTATACCCAAGAGTAATCTATGAGAACCCACTTTTCCAAAGGCTAACAGGTTATGGCAAAGGCTGTCCATGGCTGTGTCCCTTCTACGGGAAACAAATCACTTACAAAAAGGGGTCTTCTCCAATAGCCGAACAGGTAGCCCGAAGTGTTATTACATTGCCAACGCTTCCAGGCATGACCGAAGAGGATGCCATTGACACAGCAAATGCTATAAAAAAGGTCTTGACATATTATAAACGGTGACAAAAATGAACCCTGAAGAAATTTTTAAAGCGGCGCTTGCAGAAAACAGAAAACATTTGTCTCTACTCGAAGCCTTCGAAGTCATTGAATCATATGGTCTCCCTTTAGCAAGATATATTTATATCAAAGAAGGAGATGAAATCAAAGACATAAGAGACTTGTCTTTCCCAGTAGTTCTGAAGGCAGACTCGCCCGACATTGTTCATAAGACAGAGCTGGGAGCCGTCAAAGCAAACATAAGAAGCTTGGATGAACTCAAAACTGCAATATCACAAATGAGACAAAAAATACTGGAAAAGAACCCAGCAGTCAAGATCAGGGGATACATAGTACAAGAACAGGTCTCAAACGCGCACGAGGTAATTATCGGAGGATTAAATGATGAGCAATTTGGTCCTGTTGTAGCATTCGGCCTAGGAGGAATATTTGTCGAAATACTAAAAGACGTGGTCTTTGACATTGCCCCCATAACCATAGCGCAAGCCCAAGAACTAATTCTAAAGATAAAGGGATATCAGATACTCGAAGGCTATCGGGGACTCCCAAAGGCTAACATAAAGCTATTGGCAGAAGTCCTAAGCAAAGCCTCCCAAATGTTTGCTGAAAACGCTAAATACATAAAAGAGATGGATCTAAATCCAACCTTTGTATCGTCTGAATGGGTAAAAATTGCAGATGCCAGATTCGCATTAAAATAAGCTACTTCGGATGATTTGTTATAGATTTTTCCTCTTCTTTGAATTGCCAGGAAAAAATTAAAATACGATAATTATGCTTCAAGATCGGTGATGAGACGACGGTCTCTTGAACATATGAAGAGTCTTCTCGCGACTGAAACCCTATCCAAGAACCTGACAACCCCATCCATGATTCTATATATAGGAAATAGGAAAGAGCCAGAAAAGGCAGGGTTAAACTTTAAATCAAGCATGTGACTTAAGTATACAGAGATATTCAAAGTGGGTCTAAATGTACTGGATCCCTGAAAATACAGAAAACGAGATCAAATCGATACTTAAGTCTTCCCTCTACAAGTATTTTACTGATTTGTCTGAACAAGAAGCGGAATACTTATTCAGCATTGCTTACTCCGACTTTATTAATTACGTAGCAGTTACAAGAGACTTTATCTTCGACGAGAACTATGAAGAAGAAACACTCGTAGCGATACAATATATCTATCAAAACCAGCCACTAGTTTTAAACGACATGCTTTCCGAGTGGCTCGAAGTGTGGTCCTTGAAATGGAAACAACGAGTAAAGCTAGCAGTAAAGGAGGACGAAAGCTCTAAGATAAACGAAGAAGTCGAGAAGAAGGTTCAAGGCGTGCTTCCCTCTATACCCGAATTGTATGAATGGTTTAAAAGATATGCCATAGGATCGCTAATCAGGCATGGAGAGGTTTGTTTCACTGGGCTACTCGCAGAAACAGTTGTAAAGGAGATTATCTTCAAAATACTCTCCTCCCAGGATCCGGCAGAAGCAATCCGGTTTTTGAAAGAGAACCCCGCCTTTGTTCTAAATGAGATAACGAAAAAAGTCAAGGAATTAAGTGCTTACAGGGGAAATCTCGTGATTGTTAGACTAAACCCATTGTTTTTTGAAAGCCAGAGGGGGGAGCCATTTTGAGTGAAAAACAAGAAATCAGATATCTCAAGGCTGAAATAGCAGGCATCTACCCCGTGAAGGTCGCAGAGACTGGTGGAGAGCAAACAGTTTTTCTTCTTCTATTGGAAACCCCCAAGTGGAAAGACAAAGCACTACCCATCGTGATAGGTGAGAGTGAGGGTTTTTCTATACAGAGCGCACTGTCAGGTCTCAAGTACGAGAGGCCACTCACACATGACCTAATAGTCTCTATTCTCGATGCACTAGGAGTCGAAGTCGAAAAAGTCTCTATCGACGCTCTCCTAGACAATTCAGTTTATACCGCAACACTTGTCTTGAAAAGAGAGATAAACGGCAAAACAGAAGAAATAAACATTGACACACGACCAAGCGACGGTATTGCAATAGCTGTAAGGACAGGCGCACCCATATTTGTCGCCGAGCATCTTGAGAAGTATGCAAGAAGCATGGAGGAGATAGGAATATAACATGCCAACAGAAAAAACAAATTCTTCTATCCTTGCTCGGGACAACAAGGAGCTAATCGAGCTCTACATTTCCCACCTAATAGCTAGGAATAGATCCGAGAGAACAATTAAAACATTTAAAAGCATCCTACAAGAATTTGTCGAGTTTCTAGGTGACAGGCACGTTAGCCAGGTCACTGTTTACGATATTGACTTTTTCCTGGCAACTCTAAGATCAAAGGGTTGGAAAAAAGACAGCATCTACACCGCGGCAGTTGCTGTAAAGAGGTTCCTAGAGTTTTTAGGCTTGAGTGATAACTTGGCTGGTTTCGAACTTCCTAGGAGGGAAAAAAGGTTGCCAAAATACCTAGAAGTAGAAGAAGTATTTAAGCTAGTCGATGTAGCGGAAAATCCGAGGGACCGATTAATCGTCTTGCTACTCTTCACAACAGGTCTTAGAATTAACGAGCTTGTCTCGCTGAGACTGACGGACATAGACATCGAAAAAAGGTCCATTAGGGTTAGAGGCAAAGGTGCAAAAGAAAGAATAGTCTATTTTCCCGAGTTTGTCCTCCCAATACTAAAGGAACACCTAGAAAGCATTAAAAACAGTGAGTGGCTTTTTCCCTCTGAGGCGTCCGACCATATACACTATACAACTGTGGAAAGAATCCTTAAACGTTTAAAGAAGAAGGCTGGCATAACTAAGCGTGTTACCCCACACGTACTGAGACATACCTTTGCAACTCTAAGCCTGGCCTCAGGTCTAGATATTAGGGAGATACAGGAGCTTCTAGGACATTCAAGTCTGAATACAACACAGATCTATACACACGTGTCAAGAGAGAGACTAAGAAAGGACTACGAAAGCATCTGGGAAAAAATACTCAAAGACACAAATAAGGAGTAAAAACCGAACCCTCTATACATGTACTGGAGGATCTACTCATACAGCTGAAGGCATTTCCTGTAGTTCGCTATTGAGCCTTGAAATCAAATCGCCCAGTTTTACAATCTGTGCACCTGCATAGTTCTTCATGTATTCAAGCCCCACTTTATGCCAATAGCTATCGAACGCGGCGACACATTCCTCTGGAACAATCACCGTGTATCCCCTATAGAAAGCCCCCATCACAGTCTGCAATACACAGACATGAGTATGTATACCTGTAACAATAAGATTTTTGACTCCTAGCTCTCTGAGCAACATGTCCAAGTCTGTAAACATGAAAGCATCATACCGCCTTTTAGCCACAATGTATTCGTTTTCCCGAGGGGCGAGCTCCGAAATAATCTTTGCCTCTGCTGAACCCCTCACGGCATGCGGCCCCCAAAGCCTAAACTCGTAGTCTATCTCGGGATAATGCTGATCAATAGTATAAATGACTGGTATGCCTTTTTCGCGTGCAAATGCAACAAGTTTCCTAATGGGTTCCACAATTTTTTCAGCGTTTTCAGCACGCAACCTGCCCCTAACAAACTCTTCTAACATGTCAACTACAAGAACTGCATATTCCGGCATCAATAGAAATTCTGAACTTTGGCTTATTTATGTCTTTTCTACTCTGGCCTTAACTCAACCTCTTTGGGAGTTAGCTCGTCTTTCAGGATCTTCAGTAGCCTAGCCACCCTATAACCCTTGTCCGTCAGCTTGAGTATTCTGTTTCCTGGACTTCCCTTCCTATCATCCTCTATCAGGCCCAAGTCAAGCAACCTTTTAACGTTGTTATAGATAGACGTCGTCGATAGACCTGTCTGCGGCCGTAAATCAGTTATCTTTTTCTCCCCATCCAGTAGACATAGGAGGATCAAATCGGCCTCTGTAAATATTATTCTCTTGTCCCTGTCAATGCCTTGACTACTACTCAAGACCAACACCTATACATATATACGAAAACCCCAGAAATAAAAATTAACCCCCAGCTCGCTTAAAACAATATGTCACAAATAACAATCAACGACTTTCAAAAACTAGACATCAGGGTTGGAAAAATACTATCCGCTGAACCAATCAAGCGTAGCGACAAGCTTTTACTCCTCAAGGTGGACCTTGGAACAGAGCAACGCCAAATCGTCGCAGGTATTGCACAGTACTATAAGCCAGAAGAACTTGTAGGGAAAGAAGTAGTAGTCCTAGCCAACCTCCAGCCGAGGACAATAATGGGCTTCATCTCGCAGGGAATGTTGCTGGCTGCAGTAGAAGACGACAAGCCAGTGCTACTTGTACCAGACAAGGAAGTAAAAGTAGGCTCAAAAGTATCATGAAAAGATCAAAATAGAAAAAGAAAACTTGTTTTTCTATCGTAGGCCTATCATCAAGCCACTACTAATTTTTTGGCTGTCGAGCTCACGGTAGTTCGTCAAAAGTTTCCTAATGGCTTCTCTTATTGCATCGCTCCTATTCTGGAAGTATCCTCTCTGGATCAACTCGTCCAAAGCGTCTATCAAGCCCACTGGAAGCTTCACGCTTACTATCTTTGTTATTGATGTATAGTCTCCTCTTTCCGTTATATAGAAGCTTTTAGACATTTCTGGTCTTTGCGTCATCAGTATCATTGTAGCTTACTACGTTAATAACCTGTTCAAATGAAGCCAGCATGATGTTTGTAGGACAAATTAAAATAACAAAACAAAAACGTTAATTTCTATCTCCATAAAAACATAGAGGATTAAAATGTCTAGCATGAACAGGGAAGCTTTCGAGAAAAAAGCAGCTCTCAGAAGAATGATATGGAGCAAGATGGAATCTATGGAAGTCGTGACTGCCCCTCGGCCCTGCTACGGCAAAATACCTGGATTCGTAGGTCTCCACAGCGCCACACAGAGAATAATAAAGACGGAGGCGTTTAGGACGGCAACCACGATATATACGACCCCAGACGTCTCAACAAGACTCCTCAGGGAAGAAGCACTCAGGCATGGCAAAAAACTAGTTATCTCTATCCCGGGGCTAAGAGGATATATTCTGCTAGATCCAGCAGTATTTAAGGCATCCGAAATTAGATATGTCTCTTCAATGAAGGGGGCTGTTAGGAGAGGAGAAAAAATACCGTTCCTCGAAAACATAAAGATAGACCTTGTCGTTTTAGGCAGTGTCGCTGTTAATAATGATGGAGCTCGTCTTGGCCGAGGAGACGGTTTGTATGACCTTGAATATGCTATTCTTCGAGAAACATACTCAATAACGGCGGCTACACCTATAGTTACTCTTGTCCACGACACCCAGATAATAAATGAGCCCATACCTATGCTTATTCACGATGTCCCAGTAGATATGATAGCCTCTCCATCAGGACTAATAAGGGTCAGCAGTGGCAAGTATAAGAAACCGCCTGGAATCTTCTGGGAAATGTTACCAATAGATTTTATAAAATCTACGGGTATACTTAGAAAACTTTTTGGAATCTCTTAAAGGAAGAATCAAGATTGAATTGCTCTGATGATCCCAGGATGGGAAAAGTTTAGCTTTGCAAGGCATTTTTTGCAAAAGAAAGTAGGCTTGGCATCTACATCGTAGACCGAATTGCTAAACCTCATTACGCAGTTTTCTCTGCAGTGTTCCAGGCCCAGACTGTGCCCGAATTCATGGAGAACTTCTTTTAAAATCCGCATTCTATACAGCTCCTCCGAGTATGCTTCTCCATAAAATGCAGGATTCAATCGTTCGGTAAAAACAATGCCTCCCCACTCGTTTTTGGCAACCCCGAAAACAAAGTTCAAACCCTCAACGTAGCCATCTGCCGCAATAATTACCAGGACACGCTGGGTTGGAGCAACTCCAATCTTTTCCATTAAGGCCTCTATTAGTAGTTCGGCATCTATCTGGTCCCGCTCCTCGTCTAGAAATTTAAGGACAAAGCCGGGGGTTACGTCTTTTGTATTTATTGTTATTGTGACATTGAGTACTTTCTCGATTCGGCTCTTCAGCCACAGCAATGTTTCTTCTTCAATGTTCACCCCGTATATCCTGACATGATAATCATCCACTCACACCACCGTACTACATCTGTATAAGAGAAGTCATTATCTAAAATTTCTATCCATATAAAAGAAATATGCTTACGTTCTCCTAAAAATGATGTCATTCGAAGGATTCAGCGACATACTTGACACAACAATTATACTAGCAGAGAAAAGCATCAACTTGTTGATAATTTGCTACATTATTTTCTCGCCATTTATTTTTCTGGGAAACACGACTCTAGCAATCCTTCCACCAGTCATAGCCTCCCTATTCTTTGGGGTATCTTCCCTGTATTATGTAGCAGAAATTGTGCTGGACGATTCAAGCAAAACTAATGGAAAAATTGCAGGCTTTATACCTTTATTCGCAAGTGTAAGTTTCCTTCTAAACCTCGTAATGAATTATGCTTGGGTCATAATTACAATTTACACGATTATATGCTTGACAATAATACTATTGCTAAAAACATACTCAGACAAACGAGAATTTCTCGTTCTAATGGCATATCCGAAATAGCGCTCTCTACCTATTGAACTAAAAAATTATTATAGATGGACGTCGAAAGCACCATATGTCTAACGAGTATGAAGTGCTCCCCCTTTTAATCGAGCTCGCAAAGCGGAGTTGTTTGTCAGGCCCAAAAAGGATAAGCAAGGTGGAGATACTTAAGAGTATGGGTACTACCCCTTGGAAACTGCGTAAACTGCTCGACATTGCTGAAGAGGAGGGCTACATTGAGAAAAAATATTTTGGCAGACGAGTATACTTTGCTATAACACAGAGGGGTCGCGACCTCCTCTCGAGAGTCTACGATGACCTGAGAAGAGTCCTTAACTATGCGAACGCAACGGTTCTTAGAGGACAAGTAGTGCCAGGTCTGGGGGAGGGAGCAATCTATATGAGCATACCCATGTATGTTGAAGCATTTAAGGAGATACTAGGATTTGAGCCATATCCAGGCACGCTTAATATTAGGCTTGTTGAGGAAGATATTCCTTTGAGGCAAACTCTTCGTGAAAAGAAAATTGGTTTCAGGATTAATCCATACAAAACAAATAGGGAAGAATATGGAGGAGTGACAGTCTACAAGGCTATAATCATGGGGAACGGAGTATCGATAAGTGGCGGAGCCCTGGATATTGATAAAACAAAGCACGGAGACGAAATACTCGAATTAATTGCCCCTGTACGCCTCCGTGACGAGCTTCACTTGAAAGATGGCGACACAGTTGAGGTTACTATCCTCGGCTGAATAGCTCCCTAAGTATCTCACCTCCTAATAACTTTGCTTTTCTCTTTTCATAACTAGGAATAAGTCTGCTGAGAGGACAGTAATCGTCAACCTCTACATGGCCATCCTCCGATAAGACCAAGGGATAGAGGCTACACCCTATAGGCCGCGCGGCATAAATTCTACATGTTCCATTCTTTTGGTCATAAAAGAAACATCTTCCATCAACATTTTTTAAGACGCGGAACCTGCCTTTCTTCACACTGAATTCTTCGGGATCTAGGCCAGTATATTGGGATATGCGTTTTAAATCACTTTCTAAAAGTATCATCTCTGTAGAATGGCAACATAAGCCACACTTGAAACAGTAAAGCCAAGGCCTGTGAATGATAGGAGTTTTTCTAGAGCTAGTCTCCATATAGTCTCAGCTGGAAAAAGCACTTGCCACTTGAAGTCTCCACTAACTTGTTATTGGAACTTCTAATCGGGTAGCTTTTCCACTCGCTCAAGAGATTTATGGCTTCCGAGTAAAAGAAGGGCAGTGGACATATTTCTTGCAAGGGACAAACGTTTTGTTTTGGGCTTATCGATATTTTAAGCGCGTCGTTTTCCTTCGAGTACTCGGCTGACACACCCAAATAATGGGTAGCTAGCCTTATGGCTTCATCTAGGCTCCTTTTTCCTTCCTTTGCCTTTTCTTCAAAGGCTTCCTGAGCTAAGACTCTACTGGCAATCGCTATTTGGCCAGCTGAGAGAGTTAGTTTCTGATATAGGATGCTGATGATTCTTGCCAAAAAATCCTCGGATACGCATGTCATAACTTTTTTAGCGGAGTAAAAAAGGTAAAGTTTTCGGTTACCCTCCACCAATGTGTGGAAAAACCTTTACAATGTCGCCTGGTCTAGCATAAGAATCCATCGTGGCTGGGTAGTCATTTACGACGACAACTACTTCAAAATTAAAATTTGGAGAAATTTTTCTTAGCAGGTCTCTTATTTTAACGGGCGAATCTACCTCAAAGATATGTTCGCGTCCCTTGAAAAAGTCGATTAAAAAGCCAAAAAATACTATTTTTACTTGCCCAGAGCCCATGTGATTCAGTTCGTTAATTCAATTATTTTTCCAAGGGTGCTCTCTACGTCGCCAAGCCCAAGCCTTCTCAGAGTCGAGGCTCTAGGAATACCTCTATGGTCCCAGCCCAGAAGCTCATAATAGTACCCTAAGAGTTCGTCGTATTTTTGTGGGTCTAGCCTTGCCCCCTTAAGTGGTCCACGCGTGTAAGGCCTTGTGAACCATTTGATTGGGGGATAATCCATTTTCCTATTCCATGTCCTGCCTTCTGCGTGGTATTCTCGTACCCAGTAGCTTCTTATAAGAGTCAGAGTCCTTTCGGCTACTACCATGTGATCGTCAAGCCTCCACCTTAGGCCTGTAGCAAAGTTAAACAGCTTTACATACCAGTCCAGCTCTAGGCCGAGCTCTACCCAGGGCAGTCTGCATGCCACTATGTTCTCGAAAAATCCGCCTCGTATCTTCTGCAACTCAAGAACCTTTTTGGCTTTTTCCGGAGAATAGGCAAACCTTCCATGAGAGACCTCCCACGATATAACCCATGCATCTTTATGATGTGCACCCACGCTACTAACGCCATATGAAAGCGCCATACCAGGAGCGGCGTGGCAGTCGTATGCACTGACGCTTAGACCCTTAACGTGAATAGCGCATTCCTCGCATCCATAAACGCTGGAGGCATGTACCAGTCCTTCTGCCAGGTCGTCACCAAGCTTTGTCCTCCTCAATGCTATGTCCTCAGCTAGTTCCAGAATTTTCGGAAAGTCTCCCCATTCCATCTTTTCATTTATAAATCCCTTCTGAGAAGCCTCGATCGCAAAGCCGATGGCTGAACCCAATCCAATCGTGTCTATACCCCACATATCGGCTAACCTGTTAAGCTGGGCTACCTTTTTCAGATCTCCAAGCCCAATATTGGAGCCAAGCATTGCAACGTTTTCATAGTCAAGCTCGGACTCTTCGCCGCTAGCGTCCAGTACAACGTTTCCACAAATAGAGTTACAGTTGGGGCAACCCCTCTGCGAGACTTTCATCTTTTCCATTGTGAAGCCATCTATACCGCTACTCTCGTCGAAGACTCCCTCACTAAAGTTGTAGGTGGGCAGGACGCTGTTCTCTTGGGACCATTGGATCGTAGCCATCGTTCCCTGTCTTATCCAGAAGGGATATGCCGGCTTGTTTTTGGCCTCAATATAGGCTTTGGCCGCTGTCTCCCTCAATGATTTGAGGTCGTCTACTGGCGGGTCTCTAGTGCCACGTACAACTATCGCCTTCAAGTTTTTGCTACCCATTACGGCTCCAATTCCCGGCCTGCCGCCGCTTCTACCCATCTGAGAGATTATAGTCGCCATCTTTACCTTTCGCTCTCCCGAAGGGCCAATGAGGAGAACGCCGGCATCCTTGCCATGTCTCTCCAGGAGCCTTTTCTCAGCAGTAAATGTATCTAGACCCCATAAGTCATCTGCATTGTTTATTTCTACTTTCTCGTTCTCGATATAGACATAGGAAGGCTTCTCGGATTTGCCAGAGAAAACTACTGCATCAAACCCAGCCTTCTTGAGCATTACAGCCGTCCTTGAGCCTAGATTACCATCGCCATAGCCATGTGTCAACGGGCTTTTCGCTGCAACGACAACTTTTCCAGTGCTGGGTCCAGGCAAGCCAGTAATGGGTCCTATAGCTACAATAAGGAGGTTCTCGGGTGAAAGTGGGTCGATCCCGGGGCGCGTATAGTCCCATAGGAGCCTGACAGCCAGCCCCCTCCCGCCAACGTAGCTTGATAGAAGGTTTTTGTCGATTTCTACCTGTTTCGCCTCTCTGCGGGAAAGGTCAATCCATAAAAGCTTCCCCCACCAACCTTTTGTTGTCATACATTACTAATTTGCAACTCTTGTATTTAAATTATTTTTAGAGGGAAAAGTTAATATATTACCTTGTGGATAATAAAATTCCCTTTCCTTGCGGTGGCTACCCATGAAGCTGAAAACTCGCTTGCTTCCATTTGAATCGGCGAATTTTACTGTTATACTTGACCATAATGTAGCAAAGAAGCTTGACGTCAAGCTAGGGGATCGCGTAATTGTCAGGTTTAACGGGCGTTCATTAACAGCGATCGTCAATACGGCAAAGGATTTCCCAATCGACTCCATAGGAATTTATACAAACCTGGCGAGGGTCTTAGGCATATCCGAAGGAGACGAAGTCGAGGTAGAGGCAACAAGCCCACCACTTTCCCTCCAGATAATAAGGAAAAAACTCCAAGGCCTAAAACTTGAGTCTGACGAAATCTATCTCCTGGTTAAAGATATTGTCGAGGGAAAACTAAGCGAGCTAGAACTAGCGGCATTCGTTACAGCAGTTCACTTCCAGGGAATGGTTCCCTCCGAGATCTATGACTTCACAATCTCCATGGTAAATACGGGGCAAACACTAAACCTTAAAAAGAAGCCAATACTTGACAAGCATAGTTTGGGAGGAGTGCCAGGAGACAAGACCAGTCTTTTAGTTGTTCCAATAATTGCCTCTCTAGGATACACCATACCAAAAACTTCCTCAAGGGCAATAACCTCGGCAGCTGGAACAGCAGACAGGATGGAGGTTTTAGCACCAGTGACCTTCTCGATAGAGGAAATCGAGGAAATAATACACAAAACTAACGGGTGCATCGTGTGGGGTGGTTCTCTGAATCTGGCGCCAGCAGACGACATCATAATAAGGGTTGAATACCCTTTGGGAATAGACCCCTTCTTTATACCATCCATCCTTGCAAAAAAGCTAGCCGTCGGGTCTACACACATTGTTTTAGACATCCCTACTGGGAGAGGAACAAAGGTAAAGACACTCGAGGAGGCACGAAGAATCTCACAAAGCTTCCACGAGATAGCGAAAATGCTAAACATGAATCTCCAGACAGTGGCCACATATGCAGAGGAACCCATTGGGCATGCGATAGGACCAGCCTTGGAGGCAAGAGAAGCACTTCAAGCATTAAAAACTCTTAACCCTCCAGATCTTGTAGACAAAGCTGCAAGCCTTGCAGGCACACTCTTGGAAATGGTTGGCGAAAAAGACGGCTACGAGATGGCGATAGAGGCTTTGAAGAGTGGAAAAGCTGAAAAGAAGCTTCGCGAAATCATCGAGGCACAAGGAGGGGATCCAAACATACAGCCAGAAGACATAACTCTCGGCGACAAGACATATACCTTGCATGCAAACGACTCGGGCTTCGTCTACTATATTGACAACTCTTTCCTTGCAACCCTTGGCAAAACAGCTGGAGCGCCGATAGACAAAGGGGCAGGAGTATATATTCACGTAAAACTCGGAGAGAAGGTCAAGAAAGGACAACCACTTATAACTATCTATTCATCGAGCAGTGCAAAGCTACAACTCGTCGAGAAGCTCATAGAAGAAAACACACCCATCCTCGTGGGTAGAACAGCTGGAAGAAGAATGCTATTAGAGAAAATACAATACCAGCCAACCAGACTAGTGCCCCTCGAAAGATAAACAAGCTTTTAAGACAGAAAATCTACAAAGAGCATGGTGAATTATTTGAGCGAATTCGTAAAACTCTTTGCAAACAACTTGACAAACTGGATAGAAGCGCAGAAAACGTTCCTCGACACTGTAACAAGCATGGAAAAAGACCTTGAAACTTCAGATAGACTGGAACTAATACTTGCCACGAGGACGGCCTTTAACCACATGATAAAGACAATCGAAGCTTTCGACAAATGGCTCCAGGACCCATTCATCGTGGGACATATGCCCCGAGAAATGTTGCTAGAAGTCCAAAAGAACGTCTGGGAAATCCTCAAGAAACTACTAGAGCTAGACATCAAACACACTGCTGCCTTCAGAGACATGTTGCTAAACCTCTCCGAGACGGGTAAAATAAACCCACTATTCTTTGTCCCAAGAGAGCAACAACAGAGAGTTGAAGAAAGATTCCGCGTAAGCTACTAATCTGCCGGTGAAACATTTGACTATAAGCGATTTATTGATGGCCTTCTTCCAGAGAGGAAAACTCCTCGAAATAAATAATGAAGTTTCGCCAGACTTCGAGATACCATGGCTATCCATTGAGCTTGCGAAGCATTTTGACCATGCTCTACTATACAGCAAAGTCTCAGGAAAAACACCCAGAGTTCTGACGAACGTATTTTACAAGAAAATCCATTTAGCTCTCAACGCCGGGTCCGAGGAACAAATAATAAATCGGGCATCGAGAGTGGTAAGCCTAATTGAACCTCTCTCCCCTATTCAGAAAGACAAACTTCATCTACTTGCATCCCTAGCGTGGATAGCAGACTACTATCCAGATGTAAAAGAGTTCCAAAGCTCCACGATTAGGGTTCTCCAAGGCTACGACCTAGACCTCACATTAATTCCGGCATTAAAGCACAGTTCTCAAGAGGAGTATCCTGTAATGACCAATCCACTTATAATCGCCACTTTGGATAGCATAGACGAGACGGAAATTACAGTTCAAAGGGTTCAAGTAGTAGACGAAAAAACAATGTTGCTACACGTACCCAGGAATTCCAGAATACAACACTTAATAGAGGAAGCATCAAGGCGAGGAAAACCCTTAAAGATTGCTGTTGTTCTTGGAGCACCAGCAAGTATATATCCTCCAGCATTTCTCTCCTGGCTGTCCTTTACAGAAAAACTACTGCTCGCTGGCGTGATTTCTGAAACCAAACTAGCAACGACCAAGCTAGAAGACAACATATACGTCCCCTTTTCGTTCCAAACAACTGTTATAGGCGAGATTGTCCCAGGAGACGAGCGCCCAGAAGGAAAAATGCTCTACGAAAATGGAGACATACTAGGTGGGACACCAATGCCAGTCATTCATGCTAAAAAGATCCTGATGGAAAGCAATCCAATAATATACTACTCAACAATTCATCCGACACAAAGCGACATAGCAGAGCTGTTTAGGCTCGTTGAGAAAATATTCCTACTTAACTACAAAAACCTGCTTCCAAATGTAATAGACCTAACATTTCTCGGCAACGACGCGTTTAGAACCGTGGTGGCAAAAGTTAACACATTCAAAAGGGAAAAACTAATTAATACAGGTATAAATCTTCTCTCTCTTTCAAAAACCCTAAACCCATATACAGACACGATTATTCTTGTTGGACCAAACACAAACATACACAATCACCTCCAGCTCCTCAAGACAATCATTGAAAACGTTGACCCAGACAAAGACGTCATAAAAATACCTCAGCAAGACTATGAAACCTTCCCGAGAAGAAGTGGAAGAGGAAGTCTAATAATCTTTGCGACAAGCCAAAAAGAAGGTGAAAAACCCGAAAGCGTAGACTCGTACCTTGAACCAACGTCCAGAAGCCTTAAAATCTTCGGCGAGATTCTTGACAAGCTTGCTAAACAGTCGACCTGACATAGCGACATATAAGGCAGAGAGCCTCCCCGCCCCTCAACTTTCCAGCCTCAACCTCTTTGATGATTTCTTTTATTTTCTCCGAGAAGCCAGGTATATTCTCAAATTTCCCCCTATACACTCCTCTTTGCTCGTTCAGATATCTACTTACACTTGACTGACTGATTCCAAGCAACTTTGCTATCTGAGCCTGCGACTTTTTTTCCTCACGATAAAGGTACTCGACCAGGAGACCTCTAACAGCTGGCAACCATTCTTTGCTAATTTCCTCGCATGGAGCCTTAAACCTAGACACCTTGCATCTAGGAATTACCTATGACACTGTCAAATAAAAACATTTCCATAGGTTGGTCTCTTCCGATTGAAGTTACCTATGGGAAAACTAAGAAAATTAAAAAAATCTCTTTTTGAAAAATGGTCTCTTTTATTAATTGGAATAAAAAATCTCTTTTTAGAAACTACGGCAAAAAAGATTATCTTTTCACAAAAAGAGAAAAATTGAAGCGTAAGGAATATATACCTCTCATGTGAAAAAGTTATTGGCGACAAATATGCCAGAAAAAATAACAGCATACTGTGTTAAATGCCGCAAAACCGTTGAGATGAAGAACCCACAGCAAGTAACTCTCAAGAACGGAAGGCTCGCCTACAAGGGCACCTGCCCCAACTGTGGCACAACAGTCTACAGGTTCGTAGGCCGCGTAAAACAGTAAACAACTAGCACTAGGAGCACTAGAGCGAACCAAAACAAAATATTTTTTTCTTTTATTTCTTCTTTGAAGACAAAAATATATTTCCTATTATCACCAACTTAACCAAGCCTCAGGGTGTCAGAATGAGTAATGTTTCGGAGCTGGTTGAAAAGATTTCAGGTGCAGTTCCAGGTTTTACGGGCTATAAAGCCAACACGTTTTTCCAAGATGATAAGCTGGTACGTAAAAGATTGCTATCTTTGGTTGATGAAGCCCGTATAAGGGTGGAGAGAATATCGGCATTTGTCAAACAGAAAAACGTCTCTGTTGGACTGAGGCTTGATGATCTCCGTATCGAGCTCCTGAAGGTTGCCCAGCTATTGAAGAGGTACTCCTATACCTCGGACACAAATAAATTGCCAAGCGTAAACGAGGAACTGGTCCCAAAAATCCTCGAAGAAGATGCTCAGCTATTAACCTATACCTCTAGAATGTTCGAAAAAGTGATAATTCTAAGCCCTACACTGGAACCCAAAGAGCTTTTAGAAAAAGTCAACGAGGCAATAACTCTAGTCAATGATATTGAGTCTCTTCTACGCGAAAGGGAAAACTTGATTCTCAAGGCCCTAACAGCCACGCAAAAACAGTGATAAAGCTCAGCCTCTAGTGTATTCATCAACTATTTCAGGCGTCTCTTCCCTCATCACATCCAAAAAGTGAATTATATTTTCCACCCTGATATATCTTTCTTCTGGAAAATAAACACCCTTATGAAGGCCGCTATAAGCACTGAAAACCAAAGTGGAGAATAAACAAACAGATACAACAAAAAATTTACTAAGTGCACCTGGAAGCCCAGTTTTACTGAAATCGGCAACACTAATAACGAGTATAACACTAGGAGAACAAGAAATACGAAAATGAATGGTGGAAGGAGCGAAGTAAACATTTCGAAGATCGTCATTATTGGTATCACCGGGGCGATCAGACCTCCAAACAGGGAGAGAACAAAAGGGAGAGTTTTAACAAGTGGGGTATCGCTCGCAAAAAACATTGAAGCAAAAAAGATGCTTCCCGGAAACATAGCGAAAAGAGCGGCCAGGCTTTCTTCTACATTGTGCCTGTTTCCTGCATAGGCAAAATGAAACAAGTGCTCTCTGATCCACAGCCACGCCCCCACAGACCATCGCATCCGCTGATTTAGCCATTCCCTTATGCTGTGAGGAGAATAAACAATAACTTCGGTGTCAAATATGTATTTGAAAGGATAGCCTGTAAAGTAGCTTCTAAATCCTATGTCCATGTCTTCCAGTATACAGTTCTTGAATCCTCCAAGATCCTTGATGGCTTTCCTGGTGAGAGCCATTGCTGCACCGTTTAGGCCGGCGCATCTTTTTACATGCTTCTCGAAAATATAGCTGGCAACGCCGAAAGAGACGTAGTCGTAATATACTAGACGGCTAAGAAAACTGTCTATGTGTATCTTTTTCTTTATTTCTGCGATATCAAATTTTTCCATCCAGCGGTTTATCTTTTCAAGGAAAAACTCGTCTCTAATTTCCACGTCATTGTCTAAAAATACTAATACATCGCCCCTGGCCAATCCTATGGCTGTATTCAGGGCGCTAACTTTTCCCCTACGCACATGTGAAACGTCAAACCTAACGTTTCTACCCCTATATTCTTCAATTAGAGTGCTAATGATTTTGTCTGCAGGCTCATCTATCATTACAATTATTTCATAAGGGAAACTCGTCTTCTGACGGGAAAGCTGGCTTAGTAGGCTTGGCAACATTTTTGCCTCTCGATACACCGTTATTATTACACTGAGTTTCGGGTGTGACACAGCCAGCTCCTATATGTGCTCGATACCGCCATCTCTAAATATTTTTACACCTGGGCCAACAATGCTTCCAGCCTTTATCCTGCCTCTGGGAGCGAGGAACACGCCCAACTTCTGCTTTTCATAAAGAATACCCTGCAAAGGCAAAGGCCGTAAAACTCTTCTATCACTAGGAAGGTCACTGATAACAGTTGTTCTCGGCTCTGCTACACTCTGTGGCCCCAGAACACTGTCCGTGATTAACGAAAAACTTCCAGCAGTGGCCTTTTCCTGTAAAATGCTTCTCTTAACTTCTGTATGTGCTCCGACAACACTGCCCTCCTCTAAAGATGTGAATTCCCTGACAAATGCGCCCTTGCCTACGAGGGCCCCTCTTCCTATATAGGCTGGTCCCCTGATCACGGCATAATGATCTATAAAAGCATAATCTTCAACTTTTACGCACCCCTCAAGAACGGCGAGAGGCGAAACCTTTGCACGGGGACTAATAACAGTCTTACAGTCAGTTCCAAGGACTTCGTACAATGCACTTATTAGATCCCAAGGATAATCAACGGAGACCCACGAGCCGCTCCATAGGGCAATCTCTATCCCCATTCTCTCGATAAGGTAATTCATTGCCTCGTAGAAATTGTTTCCGTCATTTAATAGGTCAATGGTTTGTCTCGGCAAAATAAATACTCCGCCAAGAACAAAACTCGTGTCAATTGCTTCTCCATGTGCTTTCTCAGGAGAAATAACTTTCTTTAAGGATTTACCGGACACATATGCTACACCGTAGCTAGTTATTTCGGGTCTAGGGATAACGAGGGCTACAGGTCTCTGTGTCTCTTCATGTGTTTTTATCATGAGCTTGAATGCGTCAGCTGGAGCAATTACGTCTCCATAAGCTACGAGAAACCACTCTTCACTCGCCTCATCTATAACCTGTCTCAGAGCCTCTTCGAGACTACTCCCTTTCTGGATTACTAGGTCTACTTTATCCTGGAGTTTTCTAGCAGTGAGAGATTTCTGAACCTCTTCTTGTGGCATATCCCTATCTATGACAAGCAAGGATCTTCCACCAGAAACGTCTAGAAGACTCTTGAGGGAATAAAGGAATATAGGATTTCCCGCAACCTTTAAAAGGAACTTATGGTGTCCCTCGTTTAAAGGAAGCATCCGTCTCGGATTACCTGCTGCCAGAACAACGGGCAACATTTTATTCCACCGTAACTGTTTTTGCAAGATTTCTAGGCTTGTCCGGGTCATAACCTTTTTCCACGGCGGTGTAGTATGCAAGTAGCTGTAAAGGAACAACGCCTAAAATAGGAGTTAAAAACTCGTTGCTGGAGGGCAGGATCGCTGTCCTGTCAAAGAGCTCCCGTAGCCCCGAGTCCTTTGGAATTATTCCTATTGTATGTGCACCTCTAGCTTTCATCTCTTCAACGTTTCCATGAAGACGCTTTTCGAGCGATTTCTCAATTGAGACAAAAACTACTGGGAAATTCTTCTCGACAAGTGCTATAGGGCCGTGTTTGCTTTCCCCAGCTGGATACCCCTCGGCATGTATATAAGCTATTTCCTTCAGTTTCAAGGCCCCCTCAAGTGCTATAGGTACACCAAGTCCCCTGCTCAAGTAATAAGCACTGGCCTTCTTTGCCATGAAATTGGACAGCTCCTTGCTCCATCCACTATACAAATTAATTGTCTTTTCAACGAGTGAGGGCAACTCTTTAAGTGATGAATTGATTTCTTTTAATTCATTTTCACCTATTTTTCCTGTATGGTGCGAAATAAGAATGGAAAGCCAAGTCAAAGCAGTTAGCTGGACGGTAAATGTTTTTGTTGCTGCTACGCCTATTTCGGGTCCAGCCTTCATGTATATCTGACGGTCACTTTCCCTGGCAATCACACTGCCAATAACATTTGTTAGGGACACGACTTTTGCACCCTTCTGTTTGAAGGCCCTAAGAGCAGCCAGTGTATCAATAGTCTCACCACTCTGCGACACAGCTAGGAGAACATCATCTTCGCTAGCTACATGAGCGTAGACTTCGTATTCAGAAGAGATAAAAGGTATAACTTTCTGGGAGGAGAGCTTCATCGTGAGGAGCGCGAAGTAGAGTGATGCATGAAAACTTGTCCCAGCCGCTGTAACAAAAATGTTTTTTCCATTGACCAGCATCTCCGCGCCTTTTTCATAGTCTATGCCAAAGCCACGAATAGTCTCACCTATTACGAGTGGTTGTTCATGGATTTCTTTTAGCATAAAGTGAGGGAACCCCTCTTTCCTTGCCTGTTCAGCTGTCCATGGGACGACTAATATCCTGCTGGAAACATCTATCGGTTTGCCCTCTATTGTTTCCATGTAAACACTTCCACTATCAATGTAGCCAAGCTCGCCGTCATTAAGCACGATAACCTTGTTTGTAAAATCGAGAAAGGCCGGTATATCGGAAGCAACAAACATGACATCTTTGCCAAGACCTATAACGAGGGGCGAATGCTTTCTGGCAAAAAAGATCTTTCCAGGAGCCATGACCGAAACCACAGCTAAAGCATAGCTACCAGAAAGAGAACGAACTGTTCTTCGAAACACGTCGAAAAAGTCAGAATTATTTCTTGCATTTTCCTCAAGCAAGTGAGCTATAACTTCTGTATCAGTGGAACTCCTGAAAACATGACCTTTAGCGATGAGCATCTTTTTGAGCTCCATATAGTTTTCAATAATACCATTATGGACAACGGCAATTCTACCTTCACAATCCGTGTGGGGATGAGCGTTCTCATCAGTTGGAGGACCATGAGTAGCCCAACGTGTATGACCTATTCCTACATTTCCCTCCAGGCACCTTAAACACTTTGCCTCATCTACTGAGTCTATTTTGCCTGCGCCTTTACGAATAAGAATGCCATGCTTTCCAACAATAGCTACACCCACGCTGTCGTAGCCTCTATATTCCAATTTTTTTAGACAGTCGACTATCAGTGGTCCAACATTTCTATTTGAAGATGCTATCCCAACTATCCCGCACATGCAGGCAACAATAGTTTTCCCACATTAATTAAGATAATCTTCCAACTTTGTACATGCATATGGCACTCTAGTCGTAAAACAGTTGTATTCAGGACTTAGGACGCTATGAAAAGCATTGTAAGAACTATACATTGTCCAAGGCAAAACTAAGACAGGTGGAAAAGTGGAAGAACTAACCATGGAAGAATTTTTGAGGAAAATTGCTGGCAAAAAGATTAAAGTGCGAGAAGTAAAAGCGGCACCACCAGCAATAGTCATCGAGTCTCATGGAAGCCTCTACAAAGTAAAAGTAAAATAGGATCGAATTATTATACCTTAGAAGCCAATGGACGACGTGGGTCGTGACGTAGAGAACCTCATGAAAAAGCTCCTAAAACAAAACTCAAACTATTTTTCTAATGGTTCACTTAACAGTGAAGGTCGTAAAATCTTTGAAGAGATGGCCCGAATGCTTGTCTACGAGAAGCCTTATCTCAAAAAAAGAATCCGAGAAATAAGGAAAAAAGGAACATTCGAAGACGTACTGAAACTGGCAGAAGACATTCTCCCACAGGAGGAACTCATAAAAATAGCAAAGGGATGGTACACTGGACCCTATACAGAGTCCCCAGATATAGATGACTCCCTTCTCAACTCTTATCTTTTCTCTCCGGTTGACAGGTCTACTGGTAGAATGCCTTCGAGTTCAAAGTAGAATATTTTTGCATTCTTGAATGAGATGTATTTGACTCCTCCTTCTTCTTTAATCTCGTAGCTCAAAACTATCTTTGAAGGTGTCTCTGTCAACCCACTTTTCTCATATGTCTCAATTATTTTCGAAGCAGCTCTCCTCCACTCCTCCAAGCTCTTATCCTTATTTACTCCGCTTTGCTTGATCTCTTTAGTTAGTATAGCATAGAAGGCTTTCCGCAAGTTAAATACAGCGCTTCTTGAGCTCGGGCTTATAGGGGTCTGTATTGTATTTAGCTGTGTAGCGATCTCGATTGTTTCTAGGAATTGCCTTAAATTTCTCCCCAACTGCTCGATATATATTCTTATTTGCTCTGGAAACTTTTTCTCTTTGATGCCCGACTCAATAGATGCTAAAATTTCTTGTACGTTTTTGACAAGGGTCTCCATAATTTTCACCTATAAAATTTAATGCAAAAATATTTATAAAGTTTTATTTGATATACAACTAGTTAAAAAATCTTTAATTTTACCTTTGCGTTGATGCATACCCGCGAGGGAAAACAATTAATATACATTATCAAAGATATATCTCGTGACTCCACAGGCATTTCGGGTTAGTAGGGCTTCTTCTCAGTTTGGAGCAGAAGAAGCCTTTGTTTACCTTGCAAAAAGCCTCGAGTTAAAGAAGAAAGGCGTAGACGTAATTTCCTTCGGGATAGGACAGCCGGACTTTCAGCCCCCTCCCCACGTGTTGGCAGAAGCCAAGAAAGCGATGGATGAGGGATTCAACGGTTATGGACCAAGCCTTGGAATGCCAGAGCTAAGAGAAAAGATTGCCGACTTCGTCTCGCAGGAATATGGAACCGACGTAAAGCCTGAAGAAGTGGCAGTAACTGTTGGAGCTAAGTCTGCAATCTTTATAGGGATGATAACACTTCTAGAGCCCGGAGACGAGGTCATAATACCCGACCCCTCATATCCACTCTATGAGTCTGTCGCCAGATATATAGGGGCCAAACCTGTTTTTCTAAGGCTCCACAGAGACAATAATTACAAGATAACCTTCCCGGAAATAGAGAAGCTGGTTACAGACAAGACTAAAATGATTGTCCTAAACTACCCCGAGAACCCCGTAGGCACAACTATAGATAGAAGAGACATAGAGGAAATAGTAGACTTCGCTTCAAAGAAAGGAATAGTTATTCTCTCAGACGAGATATATGATCACTTTGTATATGAAAAGAAACACTTCTCGACTCTCCAAACAGCTAACTGGAGAGAAACAGTTTATTATGTAAACGGCTTCTCCAAGACCTTTGCAATGACAGGCTGGCGGCTAGGCTACGTAATCACCAACAAAGACCTAGTCTCAAAACTTTCCGTCGTCGCAAATAACATTTACTCGTGCCCAGTAACCTTTGAGCAAATTGCCGCGGCACGCGCCCTAGACTATGGGCTGGACTGGTTCAAAGAGATCCTAGAGGGCTACAAGAGAAGGAGAGACTTAATATACCAGGAACTATTATCGATTAAGGGTGTCAGGACAGTAAAGCCAGAGGGCGCATTCTATATTTTCCCAGACTTCACCCAAGTCATAAAAGAGAAGGGGCTGAAAAACGAAAGAGAACTGGTCGACAGGCTTCTATACGAGAAGGGGGTGGTAACTTTACCCGGCACAGCCTTCCCCAAAGATGGAGGCATAAATCATCTTAGATTCTCTTTCGCCGTGCCCGAAAACGCGATAAGAGAAGGCATAAAGAGAATAAAGGAATGGGTGGAGAGCTAGAATAAATACCATATTCCAAGGAATAAATTTTTATTCAAAAACTAACATTATTCCAAAGGATATCTAGAGAGTGATTACATTGACAATTCCAATTAAGATCTCCCTATGCGGTCCCGGAGGCGTGGGAAAAACAAGCCTTGCAAGATACTTTACTGGACAACAATTTAACCCACAAGAAAAATTAACAGTAGGGATACAGCATTTCTTCAAGAAGCTTGTTCTAGATGGTAAAGAAATCTCGGTAGCTATATGGGATCTAGGCGGAGAGCACAGGTTCCGTTTCTTGGCCCCCATGTTTCTGAAGGGAGCAAAAGGCATTATCTATGTGTTTGATCTTACACGCGAAGAAACTTTTCTTGAGATTGAAGAGTGGAGAAAAATAAGTGAAGGAGTTGTCGGAAACGTTCCAAGCATACTCGTTGGAAACAAGGCGGATTTAGAGGAGCTTAAGATCGTGCCGTATTCCTTGGCTAGAGAATATGCCCGCTCAAAAGGCATGCTAGAATATTTTGAGGTTTCAGTAGCGAAAGGAATAAATGTTAATGAGGCATTTATTTTTTTGTTAAAAAACATTATTGAAAGAGGGAGTTTATGAGCAAACAGGGGATGGTTCGGGTATTTAAAATAAGATGTCCTACTTGTAATACCGTCGAAACCGTGGAAGTAAATGATAAGATTTTGATTGATGCGCAGAGCAATCCTTTAGGGCTAGCCGGGGTAGCCTTTCCACATGATAATCATGTGCTGATTGTGTATGTCGACAGAAATGGAGAGGAAAGAGGAACAAGGGTGTTCTCCCTTTTACAGCCAGTTGCAAAGGGTTTTTACCAAGTTAAAGTCCCCGACGAGTGGCTAAGAGGCCTTAGAAACATTGCCGGTTTTACAGTTGAAAGCAAAAGAATAAATTACCGCATAAGTGGATACCTGAGACAACCATCAAGTAGCATCAAGGTTTACAAAGGAGAAACTACTCTCGAAGTCGACTTTGCAAGAGACATTAGCTACCAGCAAGCAAGATCATGGCTAGAGCTTTTAGCCGAGGCGCTCGATACATCCTTCTCATTCAACCAGGCAGACTACGTAAACGCGATAAGGCTCCTAGACGTACTCATAGAAGAGAAACCCTTCGAGTACATTAAGCAGGTCTTCTGGCTCATTACTAACGCTTCAAACATAACGGTAAAAGTACACGAAAGAGAAGCCATGCTGGCACGTAAATACAGGCCTATGATCCTCTTCGATAAACACAATGGAGGATTTATCAACAGGGTCATGGAAGTATCAAACACAAAAGTTTCTCAACTTCTCGGTCTGGAAAACCCCCAGATTATTTATTCATATATTGAAGCCCTTCTCTCACTTCAAAGAAGGAAAATAATAGACTTGGTGGTAGAGTAATGTCATATCCAGAGGTTTTCCACGACATCGCTGTAACACTGCTTCCTGAGGCTTTGGCAAACTTCAGAAAAACATCTGCACCCCAGTTGCTAGACCTAGCTAGCATCGAAAAGCTACTTCCATCTCTTGTAACATCGGCAACTACACGTCTAAACAATGCACAGCTAGGAATAGAGCATAAAGAGTTCCAAGAAATCTTCCAATATGGAATAACGGCCTATTCAGAAGTTTACCTTGAAGGAGACTGGAGACCATACCTCCTTTTTGCCGAACTTTTCAATAGAATGGCTATTGTGGAAAATCTCCAAGAATGGGCTCTAAACATCCTCTCCGTCCCGCAAAGCGCCGTCGCAGTCGAGGTTAACCCAGTTGCTCCAATAATGCTTGCAAAAATGAATTCACGTTTCAATACAAATAACCATGTATTAGCTGAAAGATGGATACTCCAAAACACAATATTCAAAGAAGCCATAGAAGAATACAACCGGAAATACAATTTAAATCTTAAAGCCTTTACCTTGGAAACATCTGAGCAATTTTCATCATTGGCAACAAATGTAGATATATTTGTTTCATCATCCCTGGAAGCCATGAGCCTCGGTTGGAGAACTGTCCTGGATTTAGCCGTAAAGCTGCTCAAAAGACGTGGAACCCTTATAGCGATGTTCCCAGACAACGCCAGAGAAGGCCTGAGAACCCTTCTAAAGATATGGAAGATACCAGAGTATCCACCCCTAGAAAAAATACTCAGAGACCTGCAAGACGCACGTTTCACACAAATACGATACCATGCCCAGGGACCCTTTACACTTATATATGCACAGAAAAGGTAAAAAGACTTAATGCTCGTAATATACATACCTGACCCAAAGAGGGCATCACCTGCCCCTATAGCAATAAGCGACGAGTCTGTATTCCACAAGATACTTCTAGACGAAAACCTCACACCAGTGAAATGCTACGACAAGAACGGTTTAAACAAACAGTGCCCCGAGAAACTCCTAGAGGCGAAAAAACAAGACGTATTTATAGTTGGGGGCATTGTGGCCGAAGACTATTCAGCTAGGCTAGAACTTCCCTACATAGATGAAAGAATAATAAGGCTACATCCCAACTTTATACCAGGAAACCTAGACTCCTTACTCGAAGCGGTAATGAACTCAACAAAGCCAGAGCTAGCTAAGCCATATGCCCAGGACACTTTTCTAGCAGTTATACCGGGACAACATGTATCAAAAAAAGCATTTGCTATTGCCTACGCTGGGACACTAACACAAACAGAACTGGATGTAAAAATGGAAGCTGTCCTCGATCCACAACTCAACAGTCGCGTAAAACTATTGAAAAAGTGGAACCTGATAGATCGGTATGAAGACTGGCTAGACATACCATGGCAATATGTCATTGCTCCTGGGAAAAACATGAGAAGATTACTCGAAATAATGATTGAGAGACCCGTGGCAAGAATGCCCAAAGAAATCCTCGCAAATAAATACAGGTCCCCCCATGATTTTCTAGACGATCTGGAAAGCTGGGTAGCTAAGGCTAGGCTTCCCTTTGAGAAAAAAAGAGAAGTCCGCAGGCTAGTCGTCTTCATAGACGAGAACCTCTTCAAGGTAAACGGCGGCTATCGAGCCGTAGTAGTAGCCAAGAATACCACTAGGAGGATAATTGCACGGTGGTACTTCAACCAGAAACTCGAACTACAGGGCTTTGACGGCTTTCCGCCGGAAGCTGTACGCGACACTGACCTCGAAGTCTCCGTAGGAAATGTCCCCAGAGAGGTTCAAGCGAGGATTCCAGCGCAGCTTGCTTCCTTTATTATAAGACAAGCTGTTCTCTCCCCAATAAAGATTGAGGACTACATTGGGCTTAAAATACACAGGTGGGTCGAAATTGCAGAAATCTAGCCTACTTGGAGCCTAAGAACTTGTAGATTCTCGTATAGTCCTTGTCGCCTAGCCTCCCCAATTTGGAGGCCTCCAAGAATATCTCTGCAAGCCTCGTTGTTACTGGCAGTGGTTGGCCCCTGTGATACCCCGATAGGACAGCATAAAAAAGATCCTTCGTAGCGAGCTTCATTTGAAAGCTAGTGGGGGTCGATTCGTCTAATAGCCTGTGTGCATATCTATCCACGATTACTTTAAGCCATAGTTTACTCGCAATTTCCAGAAACTCGTTCTCGCCGACGTCCCAGGATTTTACCAAGAGCAAAGCCTCGGCGAGAGACTCTAGAGCCATAAAATACATACTGTTTAGCGCCAGCTTTATTGCCGAGGCCTTTTCAGGACTGCCTACATATACATGTTCCTTGCAATACCTTCCAGTCAAGCCGCTGACCTGCTGAAACGCTTTTTCGCTTCCACCCACAATACAGAGGCAGTCTCCCTTTTCAACATTTGTGGGATTACCCATTACGGGTACGGCTAGGTACTCGGTTCCGACTGCAATAGCATTTTCGTAGGCTTCCCGTGTATGTATAGGCGAAACTGTGCTGTGGTTCACAATGATTTGGGGCTTCCCATGGCTGAAAACCTCTTTAAGGACGCTTCTAGAAGCCTCGTCGTCGGCAACCATGATAAAAATCACGTCCGAGTTTTCTGCAAGCTCCTTTATGCTTCCCGCGATCCTAGCTCCATAGTTGGCTAGTGGTTTAGCTTTCTCAATAGTCCTGTTCCAAACAGTTATTTCGTTGCCTGTTCCGGCGAGGTGGCGGGCCATTGGGAAACCCATTTGACCTGTGCCAATAAACCCGATCCTCATGTTGTCTCATAGTTATGGATGCTAAAATATAAATTAATCCATTTGTTTAACGATTGGAGAGAACCATGAGAGTAGAAGAGGCAGTTGACCTAGTAATGAAGACGCTACAATTCAGGGGATACGATGTAACAAAAACAGAGGAAGAAGGAGAAAAAACGCTGATAATCAAGCTGGGAACAAAGACGGCAAAGGTAAGGTTCCACGAGGAAAAAGGAGAAGTGATCGAGCTCCACCTTAGATACGAAAACGTGCCCGGCGTAACAATCCTCAAGTGCGAAAGACATGATGCCTACATGAGATGCATAGAGGATCTTTTAAGCCGCTTCTAGGAGAGAAAACACTGCAGCGAATTTTTCTAGAATAAAATTATTTGCTGAATGGTTATATCCTCTTACTGCTACGGGTCTAGGAACATAGAACATCAATGGTGAACCCCTAAATATGCTCTACATAGTGCACACGACTGGTCAATGCAACCTGAAATGCGCTTATTGTGGGGGAAGCTTCGACCCCAGAAAAGTGCCTTGGAAAATACAATACAACCCTGAGTATCTTAAAAGGTTTATTGAGAAAGACCCCGAGGCGGTCATTGCATTTTATGGTGGCGAGCCGCTTCTAAACCCTGAATTTATAATGTGGGCGATTGACAATGTCAAAGTGAAACATTTTGTCATTCAGACAAACGGGACGATTCCCAGGAGTCTTCCAAAAGATTACTGGCTCAAGTTCGATGCAATACTCTTGTCTATAGACGGCAGGCCAGAAGTTACAGACAAGTATCGCGGAAAAGGGGTCTACGAAAAAGTAATATCTACCGCAGAGTGGCTAAGGACAATAGGTTTCACAGGTGATTTAATAGCAAGGATGACTGTGACAGAGGATACAGATATTTATCTAGACGTCATGCATCTTTTATCATTGAAACTATTCACCCATGTACACTGGCAGCTAGACGTTGTATGGAGCGACAGATGGAAAAACTTCCAGCAATGGAGGGATGCGTCGTACCTTCCCGGGGTAAGGAAGCTGGTTGATGTTTGGGTTGAAGAGATGTCGAGGGGAACAGTACTTGGAATTGCCCCATTTAAGGCTATCATAACAAAAACATTCATTGATAATTATGCCGCTCCGCCCTGTGGGGCTGGAGTGAATTCTTTCTCGATTTTAACTGATGGGAGGATTCTTGCCTGCCCCATAGCTGTAGAGGAGAAATGGGCAGAGCTGGGAAATATTTCTCAAGGCAAACTTAGCCCCGAGTCTGCTCCAAAAATAGGTGAACCCTGTATCTCCTGTAGCTACTACAGGTATTGTGGTGGAAGGTGCTTGTACGCATACATGGAGAGGCTTTGGGGCGAAAACGGCTTCAAAGAAGTGTGCAAAGCAACTATAGGCCTCATAGATTCCCTTCTAGAGGCACTTCCAACCATAAAAAACTACTTAAAAGAGGGGAGAATTACTCTAAAAGACATTCTTTACCCTCCTTACAATAATACGGTCGAAGTCATTCCCTAAAGCCTGAACGAAATCTAGTTTTCTATTAAGGAAAAATTTTACAAAAAACTAATATTAACCTAAGGGCTCCATTTTTCTGTGAAGCACTTAGACTTGGCTCTCATACATGCACCAAGCGTATACGACTTCAGGAAACATACCTACGTAAATTATGGTCCCATAAGCGACGTTATACCATCTAAACCTATCTTCGACATGTATCCTGCGGGTTTCTTCTCGCTGGCTTCATACCTAGAAGAGAGAGGAATAAAGACCGGCATATACAACATCGCCGCTAAAATGGTGAACGATCCCAATGTAGATGTAGCAAGGCTGATCCGTCAAATAGACGCCAAAGTATACGGTATAGATCTCCACTGGCTGGTTCATTCCCACGGTGCCCTTGAAGTTGCAAAGCTAGTTAAAGAAATCACGGGGAATCCAGTTGTTCTTGGCGGCCTCTCATCCACCTACTATTGGCGCGAGATACTAGAAAACTATCCCTTTGTAGACGCCATTGTCCTTGGCGACACAACCGAGCCCATATTCTACCAGCTTCTTCAAAAGCTCGAGAAAGGTCTCCTAGAGGAATTGAAGGAGATACCTAATATAGCCTACAGGACAAAAGACGGGAAAATAAAATTCACAGGCTTAAAATACGTCCCAGCAGAACTCGACGAGCTTCGCCCCAAGTACGATATAGTCGTAAAAGTTATGGTCAGAAGCGGGGTTACCCTCTCGCTTCCATGGAGCACATTTCTAAAGCACCCCGTCACGGCTGTAATAACCTATAAGGGGTGTACCTACAACTGTCTAGCATGCGGGGGAAGCCACTTTACCTATAGCGTAATCTTTCAAAGGAAAAATCTAGGAATAAAGAAGCCTGAAACCCTTTTTGAGGAATACAAGGAAATAACCGAGAGGTTAAAGGCGCCAATATTTTTTGTCAACGACCTCCAGGTTCTAGGAAAAACCTACATAGAAAAGCTAACGAAGCTCCTAAGTAGCGAAAAACAAGACCTGGAAGTATTCTTCGAATTTTTCGTACCCCCACCGAGAGAGGTCTTGGAACTTATGAGGAAAGCCAGCGAAAGAGTTTACCTTCAGATCTCGCCTGAATCTCAGGACGAAGAAATAAGAAGACACTACGGTAGACCCTACACAAACCAAACACTCAAAACCTTCCTAAGAAACGCCAAGCAACTAGGCTTCGAAAGAATAGACCTTTACTTTATGATAGGCCTACCCGGCCAGACAGTTGAAAACGTAAGACCAATTGGAAGCTTTTTCGAGGAGCTCTGGCAAGAAGCCCCAAACACCGTTGATGCCTTCGTCGCCCCACTTGCACCCTTCGTTGATCCTGGAAGCATAGCTTTCCACAAATCGGCAAAATATGGATACAAGCTATACGCCTATACCCTGACAGACCACCGGAAACTGCTTCTTGCTAAAAACTGGCACGAAATGTTAAACTATGAAACCCAGTGGTTGACAAGACGAGAAATAGCAGAAGCAACATACAACGCTGTTGAAAGCCTAGCCAAGAGCAAGCACAAGGTTGGACTCATCGACGACGAATACTATGCCGCAGTTATTCAGAGCATAAGTCTGGCGCGACAAATGAAAAAAGCGGGGGTCTTTGACTCCAAGGAAACCCTAAAAGAAGAGGAGCTCTACCCAATGAAGAAAATTGTACTCTCCTACTTGACTCCGCGGCTAGCTTGGGAAATAATAAAGTACAAATTTACTGCTTAGATCCCTCATATATTTCGAAAAATTCTCCGGCAACCTCCTCTACAATAGCGTCCAGTCCACCAACTCTAACTATTCCAGAATCAGTCTCAACCTTGAAATGGGCAAATCCTGCCGGAACGTCAAGCACCGCATCTATTATGTTTCCATCTATTTCGACTCTTGCGCCAGTATCTATCTCGTAGCCCTTAACCTTCAGCCTCAATTTCCTGTTCTCGAGGAGAAGCTTCTTTGTCTCATAGAGGGCCATCCTGTGAAAAGTAAACCTCCAAGGCAACTCGTAGTCCTCATCAACTATCACCTTAGCGTTTACCCATCTATTCATAAAGTCATGCGAAAGGTAGTCTGTAAGCGTTCTTTCCTCGATAAGGTACCCATGCCTAGTTGGAAGAGTCGGGCGAGCCTTAAGAACGCCTCCCCGTTCAGAGTCGACAACAATTACCAGGTCTCCGGAAACAGCAACTCTGAGCTTCTTTAGAAACGGCATGTCTTCCAAGATAAACTTGGCTCCCCTCTCGCCAAGAGAATATGAAAGAACATACACGCGGACCCCACGGTTTATAGCATTCTCGATCTTCTCGCTGAGGAGATGTATGAACTTTATATCGCCCATTATCAAGGCATCCGTAGTAGCAGTGTCTAAAAGTTCTGCCATCCTGTTCTTAGCTACCTCCGGCTCCCGTATAATCCACACGCCGTACTTTTCCTCGGGGGATGGTCTCGAAATTGACTGCATATAGGCTAGAGCCTTCTTCGCCAAGACATCAAAATCTTTCAGAAAAATATTCAGCAACAATTGTGGATCAACAGCCCTATACTTCTTAGGCCTGCCGCCCAGCTCTTCGATATACCCCTTAGAAGACAGCCTAGTCAAGGCAACGTGAATCTGGGGCCTATGCTTAACCAAGTGGTCAGATATTTCAGGAGCACTCATTGGACCCTTCTCAAGCAACAAGAGGTATAATTCAGCCTCAAGACCAGTTAGACCCAGGAACTTCAAAAGTTGAACAGCCACATCCCTAGGGGAACCCGCATCCAACGTTCCAGGACCCCTTTCACCCATACTTCTTCATTCCTATATTCTGTTAAACAAGTATTAATATTTAATTGTCATAATTCTAAGAATAAAAGTAAATATAGATTAATCATAGATTCCCTAGACTTTTCCCATATTTAACTGAAACCGCATAGTAAAGGTCACCAAGAGACACAGCCAAATTCGCTACCTCTATCGCCCGGTTACCAAAAAGATAGACAACACTTTCAATATTCGTCCCACCAACATCGACCAGTGCCCGGCAGTCAGGACACTTCTCGAGCAAGTCGGCAGCCGCAGAGGCAGCTGGATTTGCTGAAGGATAATCCTCACTACTAAACTCCTTGAATGAAATACCCATACTTATGAGTGACTCGCGGATGACCTCATCATATCTGATATTCATTACAGCTCTAAATTTCCCGTTGATAGACAATAGGATTCCGCCCAGATGCCTGCTAGCGCCAAACTCTGGCCTCCTATACAAAACTTCATTCGTCTTTGAACGTGAAATCCTTCCCGGAACTGCGGCCACGTCATATATGCTCTTGGCGCCAGGAATAGCAACAGCAATATTGCTCATAACCTCCGGTATCAAGAAACCAAAATACTCGGACGAAGACAAAACTAATAGGGCTCTCTCTAGGTCGGCCATCACCAGACCACGGCTGACATCGAGTTCTGGGTAAACAACCTTGGTACAAATAAAGCACTCGCTCTTACGCCACCCATACCTTTCATGGGCCTTACACGCGTCTCCACTCGCAGCCACAAGCCACCAATACCTATTGGCCAGATATCCAGCCTCATTCAAGTTGCCATTATACAGCAGTTTCGCTATCCTCTTCGAGACAGCCTTCAGCTCCTGCTCAGCCAAATCCAGACCAGAAACCTTCTCACTGTGAAAATACTCCTTATTAAGAACCTTGCTGACAGCCGCCTGAGTAACACCAGTGAGACGAGCAATATCTGTCTGAGACATGCCAAGCCTTCGAAGCTCGAGAATCAGTAGTTTCCTGAGATAAGGAATAAACACATTAGATGCAACTGTCTCAGGAAACATCAAAATCCTTAATAAGAATTGCATTTAACTCAGTTATAAATCTTACGACGAGAAACTTTTAAAGGTAATCTATAACTCTGTTATGTTCTCATTTACCTCAAAACTCGGTTATAAAGAAATGAAATAACTTCTTCTTAAATGGTGGAAAGTGCAAACGTTAAGCATATAAATCAGTTTTAGAAAATAAAAAATGATGAACGAAAAACTAAGAATTGAAGAGCTGGTACTAACAGCGGCAACATCAGCAGTCATAGGAGCAATCTTTCTCGTCTGGTCCAACATCGTCTGGGACGCCACAAAGCTACTTCTAGGCTTATCACTCACGCCTATAATCTATGGCGTATGGTTCATCGGAGCAACAATCCCAGCATATATCATCCGCAAGCCCTACGTAGCAGTTCTAGGCGAGCTTCTCGCAGCTATACTTGAACTCTTTTACGGGTCACAATTTGCGTCCACAGTCCTCCTGTATGGCTTCATGCAGGGCCTAATGAGTGAAGCAGTCTTCTTCCTTACAAGATATAAGAAGTGGGACTGGCTTACAATGGCACTTGCAGGAGCAGCCCCAGCCCTCTGGGCTGCTCCTGCCGACACAATTCTCTACGGGATAACTAACCCCCTGACGCCCGAACAGAGAATCGTCTTTTGGTCCCTGTATTTTGTAAGCGGCGCGATATTCGCAGGGATACTTGTAAAGGCGATACTAGACTACGTGGCTAAAAAATCCTCGCTACTCGACGCCTTTGCGGTAGGCAAGTCGGTGAAAAAATATTGAGCCTAGTTGAAGCCCAAAATATAACTATTTTTTACCCCAATAACGAGAAACCCGTCGTAAAGAATATTTCTTTTAGCATCGACGGGGGAGAATGTCTTCTACTGATGGGTCCAACTGGAAGCGGGAAATCTACCTTGCTCTTAACTATAGCGGGCGCTATACCACATCATATACCTGGAAGGGTCGAAGGAATTCTAACTGTTGCTGGAAAAAATGCCCTAGAGGTCGGGATGCTCGGGCTTGTTGGAGACATTGGTCTCCTGTTCCAGGACCCAGAAATACAGATAGTAATGCCGATAGTATTCGATGAGGTGGCCTTTCCACTCGAAAACCTGAAGACCCCTAGAGAGAAAATAATCAAAAGAGCCCAGGAAGCACTAGACAAAACCTCACTTGGCAGTTTCAAGGATTACCCAACAGATATACTTTCAACGGGACAAAAACAGAAACTAGCCCTGGCAAGCATAATGGCAATGGATCCAAAAATCTACCTCCTCGACGAGCCGACAGCACACATAGACCCCAAAACGGCAAGGGAAATATACAGCGAGCTCTCACAGCTAAAAAGGAACGGCGCGGCTATAATACTAGTAGAACACAGGATAGAATATGTCCTCGATCTCGTTGACAAGATACTATACATAGACAATGGCCAAGGAATCATGGCACAAAACATGGAGGAACTCATAGAGAAAGTAGGCCTAGAAAAGCTCCTAGATTCGGGAGTCTGGATACCTGCAAGCTACCTCCCCAGCTTAAACACAGAACCCCAAAGCATCAACCCTACAGTAGAAGATGCAGACCCAACAGTCCAAGCAAAGTCCCTACAGGTACAATTAGGCGGAAAAATTATCCTGCACGACATAGACTTCACAGCAAAAAGAGGGGAAACAACTGTCATAATAGGTCCCAACGGAAGCGGTAAAACTACCCTCCTCAAAACAATAGCAGGCCTCATAAAGCCAAAAAATGGCCAGATAACAGTGCAAGGAAAAAAGCCCTCACCCACCAGTGTAGCCTACGTTACACAGATACCAGACCACCAGTTCACAGAGAGAACAGTCGAAGAAGAAATCAGAAGCGTTGTGTCAAATGGATCCAGGAGGACCAGTCTCGACCCCGAACAGGCACTGAAAAGATTTGGTCTAGAAAAGCTCAGAGACAAGGTTGTCTACGAGCTAAGCCAAGGAGAGAAAAGGCTCGTATCCTTACTAGAAATGATCCTCTTGGACAGGCCAGTATACCTCCTAGACGAGCCAACCTTTGGCCTAGACCTAAAATACAGCCTCCTCGTGTTAAAGAACATAGAACACCTGGCAAACTCTGGGAAAACAGTAATCCTAGTAACACACGACTCATGGCTAGTAACACTCCTACAGTCAAAAATTTATGGGCTGTCCCAGGGCAGAATAGTCTTCGCAGGAAGCCTAGAAGACCTACTCTTAAACAGGGACATATGGCAACGCATAAACTTTGACCCGCCAAGCTTCTTGAAGGAAGCCGAGGATCCAGCTCAGCTAAAAGAGACCCTGCAAGACTACCGTGAAACATTAAAGCAATTGGCGAGGGGTGACCGGCAGAAATGAAAAGCCTTCTCCAACAACTTAACCCGCTCGTCAAGCTCTCCCTATTCCTCATAGGAATCTTTCAAGTAGCCCTAACGGGCAACCCAACTATCGCGTTTTTCCACATAACAATGGCATGCATTTTTCTCGCATATGAGAAGCCAAGAATAACAAAGCCAATATTCCTAGGCATAATTTCTACACTCATAGGTTATACATGGGTAAACTTTGCCCTATACATCTACAACTATTCCCTCACGATTACCAAGGCCCTATCAATGTCCCTAGCCCTAACAGCCAGAATACTAGTCATAATCGAATACTCAATACTCTTCGTATCATCCACAACGCCAAAGTCGCTCGCCACCTCCCTAGCACTACAGCTCAAAGTACCATACATATACGCTTACATGTCCTTCATAACCCTACGCCTTGCACCACTGATACAGAGAGACCTGGAAAACATGATATCCTTCAGAAAAATCAAGGGATACTTCTCATGGAGAAAACCACACCGATACATAATATCCTACGTGTTCCCGCTCCTATTCCTAACAGTCAAAAGATCACTAGCGATTGCAATCTCGATGCAGGCAAGAGGCTTCGGTAAATACCCTGACAGAACATACCTGGAAGAAACCAAAATTTCGAGAAAAGACCTATACTTCTCTATCTTTTACATCATTTTCCTAGTATCTACCCATTACCTCTCGACATTATTCTAGCATCCATTAAGTATATAATCCCTCACCCTGTCAGGATTCTTTACGCCAAATATACAGTTCCAGGGCTTAGCTAACACCTCCCTAACAGCCCTCCCACCCCCAACTATAGTTCCTAGCCCCTTCCTAGAAGTTGCCCCACCGCCCAAACTATAGGTCTCGCCGAGGCCCAGCTGGCTAGGCGTAACAACGACCACGTGGCCAAAGCCAAAGAGCCTGCCAAGCAACGGCTTCACAACAATAACGTCGCTAATCGCGTCACCACTAACATACCTCTCGACCCTCCTCAAAAGACCCCCAGACATAGCAACACCCCTATGAGACACAGAGTATCTGTATGTCTTACGCTGGGCATCTACTAGGAGCATCCATGCAAAAGAAAAAAGAGCCAAAAACAAGACCCTCCCAGCAAGCCCCAGGCCAATACCTAAATTAACCCGGACAGCCTCCACAGCCAGATACGCGAATACCTCGAAAACAAGAACCCAAATATCCAAGGCAACAACCCAAACCAGCAATCCCAAGAGTAATGACAAGAAAACCCCTCCAGCATATATAAGGGCATCGAGAGTCGGCATGTCCGGCCAAATCTCACGTAAAACAAAAGAAGCCACTCCTGACACATCCCTAAGAAAGTCGCCCGCGAACCAGCGGAAAACGGCTACCAAGCCAAGCGAAGCAAGGGGAACCAGTGCCCTGGCATATTGTCCAAGATAAGAGATTCTAGTGGGACTCCCCTCCCAGCAAAAAGCCTCTCTACTCACATCAATATAGAGGAAAAAGAAAAATAATAAGTCTTGTTATCCCAGGATGACTTCCTGAACTCTCTTGATCACAGCTATTTTCTCAAGAGGCTTTAGCAACAGCGAGGCAAGAATTATTGATACAAGGGTCTGTCCAAACACGTCCCTGATAAGCGAGGCAACAGCAGGGGCAAGCCCTTTAACATACACATTTACAACGAAATACGTAAAACTCATCACTAGGCCTCCAATCACCATCATCATCAGTTGCACCTTGAAGCTTTTCCTAGCACCCATCCCCACGATAAACCCCTCCAGGCCGTGGGCGACAAGTGTCACATACCACCTAGGATAACCCACCAAAAAGTCGGCAATCACTGGACCCACTAGGCCAACTATAAGGCCAACTTTGGAGCCGAAAAGCAGGCCTGCAATAAAGATAATGGTGTCACCTACATTGGTGTATCCTCCCGTTGGCGAGGGCAAGGCGAGTCCAGGCAAATATGTCAGGACTGTTGTTAAAGCCGCGAAGACCGCGGAAACAGCTATAACTAAACTGCTCTTGCTCTCCTTACTCACGTTATCATAATTTTGAGGGGAAATTATTAAGTCTTATTCAGTAGTCTTTGAATCTTTGACAAGTACCTAGCTACTTTCACGGCTTCGGGGCTGACCTCTAGAGCTTCTCCCCCCTCGATCACGAAATGCCTGACGTTGATCTGTCTCCCGGTAACCTTCCTAGCCTCCTCGACAGCATGGTGAAGCTGGATACAGTGCGGAGAACCGTCAACAGTCAAAACAACTACCTCCTCCAGGTCGACCCTCGCAAAAATAGATGCAAGCTTCAAAGCCACAACATTGAGATGCTCCGCCTCGAGACACACGCCCAGAGCCACACGTCCCTCACTAAACCTTGACAATATGTCCGGGTACTCGTGGAATATACAGCTACCATAAACCAGTAGCCTCCGCTTCTCGCGGAGCTCTCTCCCAGCAACATTAAACTCAGTAAGGCGTCTATAAGTTAGAGACATCTCTATGACCTCATTTCAGCTCGGCAAGCACGTCCAAAATGATCCTAGCCCCGGCTAGAAGCCTATCCTCTAGTTCCCCCTCAGAGATCATCCTCTTTCCTGGGTACAATATGTTCCCGTTAACCAAGAGAACCGATGAGCTCCTAACACCCCTCAGGCGCGAAACAGCGAAAAGAGAAGCGCACTCCATCTCCACGCTCACAGCCCCAAACTCGCTCCACCTTTTTACAACCTCGGGAGTCTCGGCATAGAAAGCATCACTACTCACAACGGGCGCCGCCCACACACGGAGACCCCTACCCCTAAGAGACTCGCTCAGCCTCCACGTCAACTCGAGGTCAGGCGCAGGCGAGACACAGAGATCCCCAAAATACTGCTTGAATAGCCCCCCGGGATGATAAAAAGCGGAAACCGGCACTACGAAGTCTCCCGGCTCGACGTTTTCCCTTATGCCGCCAGTCGTCCCATAGCGAACCAGGAAACGGCCGCCCAGCTGGATAAGCTCCTCAAAGACAATTGTTGCCCCGGCACCGCCCATACCATGGGTAGCCACAGTAACCTCTCTTCCCCTCCAGAAACCGTTGTATGTGAGTAACCCACGGTTCTCGTTTACGAGCCTAGCGTCCTCTAGAATGCTGGAAATAAGCCTTGCCCTCCCCGGGTCCCCGACAACGATCACCCTATCGGAAACCCTTTCTGCACGTATATGGAAAGGCATACCCTATAACCCCACAACACACATATAGGTTTTACCTCCGCGTCCACCCATACACAAACACTTGGCCCGGAGCATCATAGTCATAAAACGTGGCGACACGGTACCCTTTCTCTAGCAATCCCACGATCCTGCTAGGAGAAGAGTAGGGAGGATGAACCTCTATAATCCACCTCTCCACCCTGTCTGGGGAAACAAGCTCCCTAGAAGAATAAAGAACACCCTCCTCTGCCCCCTCTATGTCCATCTTCACAAGTGCCACCCTATCAAGCTGAAACTTCTCAAAAACCTCCCGCAAAGAATAGACCCTAACCCCTACCTCGCCAATCTTCACAGAATAATCATCCACGTATCCAGGCACAAGCGAAGAATTCACACCATTATCAGCCACGAACAGCCTCGCGACGCCACTCCTGACACCAACCGCCCCACAGAGAACCCCACCCCCTCTCACCCCGTTAAGCCTATAGTTAGCCTCTAGATACCGGCAGGCAAAAGGATTAGCCTCCACACCATACACCCTAACATCCCTGTTTTCACAAGCCACCCTCACACTGAATAAGCCCACAAACGCCCCCAAATCAAGCACAGCCCCGCCTGGCTCCACACACGTCATGCAGGGAACCCGCTCATAGTCCCCCAGCAAATAGATGTGCTCGATATTAAGCAGGCTGGCCTCCAGCCACCTCCTAGGAACAATAAACCTGTACCTTCCAAAGGGAATCACGACGCTTTCTAGAGGTAGCTTTCCCCCAAGCTGGGAGAAAAACCGGGCCAGAAAAAAGGATATTTTATTGGTAGGCGAGACATTTGACATTAAACCTTCACGCTTACAACGGCATCAAGCACTGCCCGTGAAGCCTTGTCTACAGCCTCCCTGAGCTCCTCGGCGGTCGCCATCTTCTCGTATGCGTGGCCAATAACATCGCTCACCACGAAGCTTGCACCAGTCTTTATCCGCCTGTGCCTCCCCACGAGGAACAACGTTGCGGCCTCCATGTCTACAGCAATCATGCCCCTCGCAATCCACCTATTCAAGTACTCGAGCCCAGAATAGAAATTATCACTGCTGATCACGGGGCCCAAGTGGAACGTCAAGCCCAGCCTGCTCGCACTGTCGACCAGCGCCTTTAGAACCTCGTAGTCCGGGACAGCCGCCATGCACTCACCTGGGCTATAAGTGTTCATCGTGCCGCCCCCGCTATAGGAAGCCCCAGTAGCAATGACAAAGTCACCAACCCTCATCTCTGGCAGGAAACCCCCACAGGTCCCAAACCTCACAATGAGCTTGGCGCCGAGCATTATGAGCTCCTCGAATACAATCGCTGCAGAAGGCGCACCAATCATATGCGTAGCCACAGTGACGTCTACACCCTTATACTTCCCAGTGTATACGAGGAACCCCCTGTTCTCGTTTACGAGCCTGGCACCCTCGAGATACCCAGCAAGCTGTTTAACCCTAGCAGGGTCACCAGAAGCTATGACCCTCGGAGCAATGTCCTCCGGCTTTGCTAAAATATGTAGAGGCTTCGGCATCAAGAAAATCTCGGCAACCCCCTATATTACTTTATCCACGCCAATTATCCTCTCCAGCTCCGGGTCCTCGTCGAGGGCCCTACGCAAGAGAATCCTAGAAGCCGCCTCCGCCTGGTTAACAACTCGCTCCTCGTCCAGGAAGAGGTGCCTCTTCCCCCTCACCACAACCCTACCATTAACAATTACCGTATCAACGTCTCCACTACTAGCCGCATACACCAGGTTCGCATACGGGTTCAGGAAAGGTCTAAGCCTCACACTCGACAAGTCGACAAGCACCAGGTCGGCCAGCGCCCCCCTCCCAATGTAGCCCCCATCCAGCCCAACAAACCTCGCACTCTGCCTAGTAACCATCTCGAGCAAGTCGTAGGCCCTCCACACACTGCTCCTCTCAAACTTCACCCGCTGGCCATAAACGAGTAGCCTCATCTCCTCGAAAAAGTCCGAGTTATCGTTGTAGCACGGTGCATCCGTCCCAACAGCAACGTTACCCCCAAGCTGCCAATAGTCATAAGCATGGAAAGGCGTCCCAGACAACATGTACGTCGAAGGGCACTGGACAACCAGGCTACCACTATGAGCCAGCAAAGCCTTCTCGTTCTCGTCAACATAGTTGGCATGCGCAACAATAGTCCTCCTGCCGAGAAGCCCAAGCCTCTCAACATACCTCACAGGCGTATACCCGGTCTCCTCCCTCACAACCCTAAACTCCCTAAGAGTCTGCGCCAGGTGCATGTGCAGGAAAAGATTCCTCTCACGGGCCAGCTCGCCCAGATACCTCAAATTCTCCCGCGTAACAGTGTCGGGCGCATGTGGAGCCAAAACTGGAACAACAAGCTCGTGCCCAGACCACCTATCAACAAACTCCAATCCAGCCCTAAGCTCCCTCTCCCCAGTAAACGGGCCGTCACGATCCATATACGTGTGCCCAAGCAGCCCCCTAACCCCAACCTCGCTCAGGGCCCTGGCAACATGGTCCATAAAGAAATAGTGGTCAGCAACAAGCACAACACCACTCTTAACTGCCTCGAGGCCACCCAAAAGAGCAAACCTGTAAACCGTGTCCCCGTCCAGGCTACGCTCAAGAGGCCAAAAAACACGATAAATCACGTCCCCCACATCGCTAGCAAGCCCCCTAAACCCAGCCATCGCAACATGCGTATGCATATCATAGAAACCAGGCAAAACCAGCTTACCACGACCATCAACAACCTCGTCCGGGCTACCAAACCCGGACACAAGAGACCCATAATCACCCACAGCCACAATCCTATTATCCTGTATCAGTATCGACTGCCTCCTCAAAACAGTCCCAGCACTATCCATCGTCAAAACAGCCTCAGCATCACGGACAACAAGCAGGCCCATACACATCCACACACAAAACAAAACTTTAAAACTAACGCGCCACAAACAAGCCCACAAAACCCAAAAAACAAAGCCCAAAAACCATCAAACAGCCAAAAACCTCACCAAATATACATAAACCAAGTCTTCGCATGAGGACGAGCCAAAGCCATCAAAACCACATAGCCATCACCGCGAAACTCCACAGAAGTATAATTCCTGCCGTCAATGCTCACATCCTCGCCCTTCTCAAGATCCTCTTTGAAGAGCTTCTCAAGAAGCCCCTTCAACCGCTCAACCAGCTCCTCCCTAGAAGCAACAAAAAAGCTCTCGTACGGGTCCCAAGGCATACCGTACCGGTAAACAACATAGTACCCAATATCACGGTTGCTCCTCACAACCTCCTCCCCGCTAGTCCGCCTAGCCTCGACAACCCAAAGCCTAACAACGATAACCTCCCGGGGAAAACCACTAATCGAAACAGCAGTATACTTGTCAAGCAGAGAAACAGCAAAATCAAGCGCCTCCCCTAGGTTCCTTGTAATCTTGAAACGCTCAGACATTGTCTTTAAAGCCTCATCGCCCTCGATCATCTCGCTAATAAACTTATCAAGCCACTCCTCCGGAATAGTCTCCTTTTCCTCACCGCTCACAACTACAGCATAACAAAAACAACTATAAATTTTTTGCTTTCCCCAACAAGATAATCAAAAAACATAAACAAAACAAGAAAATGTTTTTAATTTATCCAAGCCCTAAAGCCCAAAAAGAAAAATACTTTAAGACTTAACCTTCCACTTCTTCCCTACATCTACCACTGTCGAGTTCCCAGAGTATACAACAATCTAGTCCGGCTCACCAGGCCCGTAGCTAAGTCTCACCCTTTCTCCCATAAATTCAACAACAAATAATGACCCCGAAATATTCAAAGCAAAACACGCCAACCCAGGCATGTCGAGCAGAATTAGCGCGCGCTATACCGGAAACACCTGGTATGAAGAAAAACTATTTTTCCCAAACCAAACGACTCAACATAACCGCTTTTTCGCGGTCATAAAAATGTACAAAGTTCAAGGAACGAACAAGAAAGTACAAAATGGCGACAACATATCTCCGCACTTCGTCCAGACTTCCAGAAATCTCAATAATAGTCCTTTCACCTTCATCCTTGTAATGATAAACAACTTGTCCCTCTTTACGAAAAAGATCCCAATCTAACTCTGCTACCCTGCCTATGTACTTAAAACGGACAATAAAATCATTCTCACCATACTCCTCACCCTCTATCCAGATCTTAAACAACCTTTCCGTATATTCATTCATTTCAACTAAGTTGACAATGAGTTGTCTAGGCTCCGTCGCTCTAGAAATCTCCCTAAGAATGGACATCATATTGACTATCTCAAAGGGGATCTGAGTCTCATCTACCTTCTCCACTTATTCCCTCAAAGCATTCATTAATGCCTCAGGATTCATCACAAAAATTATTACATAATTAGCTACATAAATGTTTAACTAATCCAAGACACATAGGCATTAAAATCAAAAAAAGGCTCAAAGATTATTATAACACTCTTCTTTTTAAAAATAACGTTTCCAAAAAACCTTACATGTTTAAATAAACGTATTGTTTAAAATAACGAAGCCTCCTTTTATCTTAAATGTTAGCCTTTTAAATAACAAAAGTAATTTTACAAATGGAGCGAACAAAACATAACCCTCAATGAATATCAAAACAAGGTGAGAAAGTCAGTAACGGAGAACCCGTAACACAAAACTCATACGACAGATATCATAAATCGTATACTGTAATCCGTAATACGAATTACAGAAGAATTATAACATAACACATAATTTAAAATAGCTAAATAAAGGAAGAAAATTTACCAACACATTGGAAAAGCTCCTGGACAAGGATAATTTTGCTCCAGTTCGTTGAGTTCTCCAACAAAGACCAAAAGTCGAAGCAAATTTCTAAACCATTCTCTTGGGTACCTTCTCAATTGCGAGATAAGTTATCTACACCATATTTATTATCTATGCTCCCGCTAGCGCTCCATTTCCCATACCCACACTCCGGTTCATCTATTCGCAGGGGCGGTTGCATGGTTTAACCCATCTATATTGGTTCCTTGTGTCTTTAAGTGGTGCTTCTAGACCTAGCCGTGTTGTGCATCAAACTATGTGACCTTCCTAATTGCTCCTTTGTTCAATGCACATTTTCCCCGCACGCGAAACAGATTTATTCCTCAACTTATCTGCCTTATGTATGCTTGAAGTATATGTTCACCCAAGGTGCTCTGAGTCATACCACGTGTACACAATCTTAAAGGCGGAGGGACTGCTGGGCCGGATAAATTTTCTAAATGTCGAGAAGGCCCCCTTCCATGCCCTAGAGAAGGGCGTATTCGGTGTGCCAGCTTTCTCCATAGACGGCAGGGTCGTGTTGCAGGGGTACTTTGAGGACGACGAGGTCAAGTCTCTCGTTGCAGAGGGCAGGATCTATGTTGAAAGCCTGGAGGAGGCCTACGCCCGGCTACTCAAGAGCATTTACCACTCTTTCACTGTGGCGTCTGCCGTGTACCTGGCTGGGGATCCGTCCATAATTTTGGGGTCTGAGGCTTACCTTATGTCTGCCAGTGGCGCGTATTTTGTTCCGGAAGGCGGAAGCTTCCCGAAATACGTTGCTGAGAGGCTTGGGCCAAGCGTCTTCCCGGAGCTGGAGAGGGACCTGCTGAGGAACATTGCGGGCAACTTTGCCCGGGACCTATACTGGCTGTTTGGAGAGGCTCCCTCGAGGACAATGGTCGAGGGGCTTGGCGAGGGATTCTTTTCTGCGTGGCTTTTTTCGCGGGCGAGCATTGGGAGGGTGTTTGTGCCGCAGTCCTTGGCGGGGCAGGGCGTGAGGGAGAGGGTGTCTAGGGCTTGGAGCTATGTCCTTGGCGTAGTGGACAAGGCTGGCCAGCGCGTGGTGGACGAGCAGCGGGGGATTCCGGCCGGTTGGCTTGGCTAGGGCTGTCGAGAATTGTTCTTGTCAGATAAAATGTGCTCGATTAGCTTGTCTATTTTTTCGCTGGCAATGTTGTAGTTCAATAGGAAGTCGATTTCCTTGGCGACTTGGTTGATTGTGTTTTCCATTGATTTCCATGCCCTGCCGTCGGTTATCCAGATGAAGTATATGTTCTTTTGTTGGATTTTCTTTTGTAGGTCTATGTATGAGTTTGCCGTTTCGATGGGTTTGCTTCCTGTTTCGCTGTAAAAACTGCATTCGATGATTACTTTGGGTTCTCCCTTATAGTATATGACAAAGTCAGCGTTCTTGCTCCTAGAAATTTTAACGCTCTTGTCGTTCTTTTTAATCCTAAGGTCTTTGATTCCTGCTAGTTTCCTATTTAGTAGCAACTCGACCAAGTTCTCGAATATCTTCCCGCTACGGTTTTTTCGCGCATTTGTGTCTAGTCCGACTTCTACTCCTAGTAGGTAGGCGTATAGGTCACTTATTTCCGCGAAAAGGTCTAAGATGCCTATGTTCCTGCAGAAGTGGACGAGCTCCTCGGCTTCTTTGGGGCTTAGCTTGCGTTCTTTAAAGTCAAATACTTTGTAGATGGCTTTTTCGCTTATCTCTAGGATGGGTATGCTGTTTTCTCGGACAGCGATAAGTAGGGGTATGACCTTGATTGTTTCGGGGTATCTTAGGAATATATCTTTGAGCTCGCTTTCTCTTTTCTCTTTTTCTATCTTTGTCAAGGCGTTTAGGAGGCAGATTTCCTTGACATAGCTCTTTACGTTGCTTCTGACCTTGTCCCAGTCCACGAAGTATTCGTATGTCCAGTTTGTCTCGAGGAGTGTGTCTAGGAAATGCTTTAGATACTCTTCCTCTGTATTGAAGCCTAGGAGCTGGTATCTTACCAGTTTCACCACCACTTCATGCTGTCTCTGTACTTTTCTATGTCCTCGCCTTCGGCTGGCTTTCTAAAAACGAATAAGTGCTCATGTGCTATTAGGTAGAAGTCTGTCCAGTGTTTTTTGTTTTCTGGCTTGTCTATCCAGTTTTCTTCGCTTGTCTTCGCTAGCCGGGCCCACTTCTTTTCGGTTGTCTTTGTGTTCCACTGTATCTTGATGATGTCTTCCCTCAGTATGAATCCAACCTCGAGAAACTGTTGCATGACTCTGAATGCTATGGGTACGTAGTGCCTGTGCCTCCTGGTGTCGCCTATGAGTATCGCGCAGTACCTGCCGGGCTTCAGGACTCTGAAGCTCTCCTTGGCTACTTCCCTTATTCCCTGCAGGTACTCCTCCAGGCTGTAGACTTGTGATAGGTCTCCCTCAATTCTCTTGGCTTTAGAGTACGAGATTATGTTTGCGTAGGGAGGATGAGTCGCTATAAGGTCTATGGATTCATCTTCGATGAGGTTCAGGTTCCGGGCGTCGCCATGATAGACCCTTATCTCTGGCTCCCTGTAGTCTGGGTCGAGGGGCCTATAGCTGAAGTTGAGACGGTCCATGGTGAGCATGACTGCCTCGTAGTTTATGTCTACGCCTATGGCGTTTCTCCCAAGGAGCTTGCTTTCGACTAGTGTTGTCCCGCTTCCACACATCTGGTCGAGGACTGTCTCCCCGGGCCTGCTGTATCTAAGTATGAGGTTTCTCGGTATCTGTGGGGCCCAGTTCCCCCTATAGTCGCCCCTGTGCGTTGCCCAGTCGCCCCTGTCCGGGAAGGACCACACGGTCGTGGTCTCGAGGGCGGAGTCGTCTGGCGCGTACTTCTCGATCCTGTGGGGTTTCCCAATGGGGATCTCCTCGTCCTCTATGCGTACGGTTCTATGTGTCTTGATGTATTCTAGGTACTCTTCCCTCGTTACCAGCCTCATCGGTATATATTTTTCCTGCCTGGCTCTAGCCTCCATGCCGATCCACTTTCTCCCAATATATTGTAACGTGGCTAAATAAATATGCTCACGTATTTTTGTCCATGGTTCCGCATGGAGGGCTGTGTGGCTATCCCCTGTGGTTGTAGAGACATTGGGCTGATCCATGTTTCGCTAGGCTTTTTGAAATGTTGTGTTGAAGATTTGCTTGTTAAATGGTTTTTGCGGCCGGGGTTTTGGCCGGGGGGATTGTTGTTTTTGCCGGGTGTTTTTTGCCGGGATTTTTCCCTGGGTTTTTGGCGCGACGCTTGGGACTGTTTTGTAGATGCAAAACTGCA
>NZ_JAVZIC010000005.1:139180-144572 GCF_038871435.1 Thermofilum sp. | reverse complement strand
AAGTTGATACTTAATTGAAGTGACGAGATAGGAAAATTATAATCAAGCGGGCAGACGAGGGGACCCGACAAAAACACCTAAAAGAGTACATCGATGTGTTCAAAAGGAACCGGTAGAGTTGAAAAAGAAGGGCGTCCTTCAAGAGTAAAAAATGGGAGATGTTTACCTAGAAGAACTTTGATTACTCGTAGAGCCAGCACTTGACTTTTCTCCCGTCTTTTGTAATGACTGGAGGTGCCTGTGTTATACACTTGTCCATCCTGTAGGGACACCTGTCTGCAAATGGGCATCCAGTAATCTTTCCTGCAAACTCAACCTTCCCAGGTCTATATTTTATTTTTTCTTCCCATGGCTTGTCGATGCTTGGAGTAGACTCTGACAGCATTTTGGTATAGGGGTGGAGCGGGTCCAATAAGATGCTGGCAGGACCCTCTTCTACTACTTGGCCCTTGTAGAGAACCAGAATCCTGTCTGAGGCATAGTGCATTGTTGCCAGGTCGTGTCCTATGAGGAGGATCGATATCCCAAGTTTCTGTTTGAGATCCAAGAAGATGTTGAGTATGTCTACCCTGGTTGAGGCATCAACCATGGAGACAGGCTCGTCTGCAACTATTAGGTCGGGCTTGACAAGAAGTGCTCTTGCTATGGATATTCTCTGAAGCTGTCCACCGCTTAGCTCGTGCGAATGCTTGTGGAGAACTTCGTCGTAGTTAATCCCAACCATTTCTAAGTGTTGCCTTATCATGCCCTCTGCCTCGACCTTGTCATGTGTAAGCTCGTAGTTGTTCACCACGTCGAAAAGGGGCTCGAGGACTGTTCTCCTGGGGTTAAAGGAGCCGTAGGGGTCTTGGAAGACTCCCTGGACATGTTTATAGTAGTTTTTGAGGAAGCTAGCAGAATAAATGTTAGTGATGTCTTTGTCTCTGAAAAGTAGCTGGCCACTCGAGGGCTTGTATACTTTGAGTATTATTCTGGATATTGTTGATTTTCCGCTACCAGACTCTCCGAGCAAGCCTACGATTTCGCCTTTCTTCACGTCAAAGGACACATCACTTAGTGCCTGCACGACCGTGGAGCCGAATAGTCCGAGCTTAAATGTCTTCGACACGTTCCGGAGCTCAATTATTTTTTCACTCATTCCTTTCTCACCTCATAATATAACCAACAAGAAACCCTGCGACCGTTTGCCAGAGTGACTACTGGGGGCTCGTCCGTAAAGCAACGTTTAACAGCGTATGGGCACCTTGGATGGAAAACACAGCCTGGCAGCGGAGCGGCGAGGTTTGGCGGGACACCTTTTACGCCCTCCAGCCTAGTAGTTGTATAGTGTACGCCTTTGGGTGGAATAGCCTTGATTAGCATCTTCGTGTAGGGGTGGAGCGGGTTACTGATAATTTCGTCTATGGGTCCTTCTTCAACGATTTTTCCTCCATACATTACAACTATTCTGTCGGCGATCTGCCTAATTGACGAGATGTCGTGTGAAATTATGAGGATAGACTCTACGATGCCGCTGTCTCTTAGGTCTTTTAGAAGCTCCAAGACGTATCTCTGGCTAACGACGTCCAATGCCGAGGTAGGCTCGTCCGCGATTAGCAAGCTAGGATTGAAAAGTGTCGCAATTGCTATTGCAACCCTCTGTCTCATGCCTCCTGAGAGCTCCAGTGGGTACATGTCTAGAACCTTTTCTGGTAAATTCATCATGTTGAGCCTCTCGACGAATATTTTCTCTAGCTCTTTGGGGTCAACGTCTTTCTCGACTGCCAAGTCGTGTAGGAATACTCTAAGCTTTCTTATCACAGGAAGCGCATCTAAGACGTACTGCGGTATTATCGAGACCTTTTTTAAGAGTATTTTGCGGCGCAGAGCTGGACCTATCTTTACGAGGTCTATGTCCCCGTTTAATACGGCTGAGCCGTCCACAATATGCATTGGGGGCTTCGGCAACACAAGTGACTGGGCCAGTGTAGATTTTCCGCTACCAGACTCTCCTATTAGACCAACTATGCTTCCCTTGGGGACATCAAATGAAACCTTGTTCACTGCCTTGATGGTTGCAAACAGTGTCCTATAGTGGACAGTAAGGCCCCTAACCTCAAGCGTATTTGCCGACACATCTATTCACCTCTAGCCCTAGGATTGAATACCTCCTCAAGCGAATTGACGAGGAGGTAAAGCGAAGTTATCAGGACGACTATCACTATTCCTGGAAGGAGCCATGCCCACCATACCCCTGATACCAGTGCCCCCATCTGGAGCCACTGCTGTACCCTTGCGAATAGGGACCAGTCTGATGCCTTGATGCCGAGAAACTCTAATGTAACGATGGTTCCCAGGGCATTGGCAAGCTGTATAACGAAGACTAGGAGGACATACGACGCCATGTTGGGCAACAGATCCTTAAAGATTATTTTCAATGTAGAGTTGCCGCTAAGCTTCGAGACGGCTACGAAGTCGCTGACCTTTAGTGCCGAAGCTATAGACCTTGTAGCCCTGGCAGTCCAGTGCCAAGAAAGCAGACCCGTCATAACGCCGAGGAGCACTATTGTATATAGGTCTTTAAATGGCCCTGTCACTGGGGCTCCCAAGATGTAGAATGTCCCCAGGATGACTAAGAGAAAAGCCGGCGGAAGCATCAGTAGGAGAATTGTTAAACCGTCTAGAACTGAGTCTGTTACTCCACCTACGTAGCCGGCTATGATGCCGAGGCCGACACCGACTATTGTTGCGATTAGGGCGGCAATAAGTCCTACTGATAGGGATACCCTTAGCCCATACACAGTTGCACTGAAGACATCGTATCCCATATTATCGACACCGAAGGGGTGTTCCCATGAGGGTGGCTGGGACCTCACTGGGAGAACCTGGTTGGGCTTGTATGGCGTCAAAAAAGGCCCAATTATGGCTAAGGCGATTACTGCGAGGATTGCTGAGACGCAGAGCCAGAACATCTTATTCCTCTTTAACAAATAGATAGTTATGCTTCTCGACATTTTACACACCCGATATGCCGAGCCTTATCCTTGGGTCTAGCATTGCGTACAAAATGTCCACAATAAAGTTGGCTACAATAACCATCAATGTGTAGGCGACAATTATGCCCTGGATGAGAAAGACGTCCCTGAAGTTAATTGCATAAATCAAAGCTATGCCTGCTCCAGGATAATTAAACACAGAGGAGACAACGATGCCCGCGACTATTATCGTTCCTAGCTGTATTCCGAGACCAGATATCTGTGGATTAATAGCGTATCTGAACGCGTACTCTGCAATTTTCCTGTCGGAGAAGCCGAGCATCTCCATGTACCTGGAATAGTTTGAGCCAAGCTCCTGAATCATCATAGACCTCATTCCAGAGGCCCATCCACCAATAGCTATGAGGGTCAGTGACAAGAAGGGGAGAGTGTAAGCTTTCAAGAAATTTGTCAGGGTCTCCCCGTTGAAAGAAGTGAAAATAGCGTCTATGTCGCTAGACATAATCGTTGCCTTGAATACGGGATAGACCACGCCGAGCTCATAGGCGAAGAGGAGCCCAAGTAGGAAATAGGGAGTAGCTGTTAAAACGTAGAATATGGGCAATAGAAACTTGTCGAGCTTTCTGTTCCTAGCGGCTAGAGCACCGATATAGTTCCCGATGAACCAGCTAACGAGGACGCTTGGCGTCAAGAGTAAGAGATCTCTAACGAGTATCTCACGCAACTTGCTTGTTACCGGTGCAGAGAAATAGGTGCTGTAGCCTAGGTCACCCATTACTAGCCTGCTCCAAAACAGTGCGTACTGCTGTGGCAGGGGAAGGTTCCACCCTAGAAACTCTAGAGCTCTTCTCCTGTATTCTTCGATTTGTTCCTCTGTGTACCGTACGCCTGGAGCCATCATGGACCTCATTACATTGGTGAGGGCTGGGTCGCCTGGGGCGAAGCGGATAAGTAGCCATACAATAGTTATGGCAATAACGAAGACGACTAGATATGTTGCTCCGCGCTTTAGAATATAGGATTTAACAGACATGTTTTTCTACACCTAAAAATGTAAAACCAAAAAAATATATTTTTTAATTTTCTTTATTTCTTTCCCGCCTCTTCTTTTTTGGGCTTCTTTCTAAGGAACATGTAGACAGCTATGACAATGATGACAAGCACTACGATGACTATGCCTATTGTAGTGTAGTCTGGGCCAGCAGGAGCTGTTGGCTGTGTAGTTGGCTGGGGCTGTTGCTGTGCTGGCTGTGTTGCCGGCTTGAGGTTGAGGAGCACCAGCAAGCCGCCGTGTTGCCATTGTCCGTTCCAGTTTGTTGGAACAGCGTATGGGTTATTCTCGTTCGGCCACCCTGTCCAGTACTTCTGGGAAGCAAGGAACCAGTAACCATTCAGCCAGAGTGGTAATGCTGGCATCTCGTCTAGCAAGATCTGCTGGATGTCCCTCAGGACGCTCTTCATCTTGTCTGTCTGGTCTGGAGGTATCTTGCCGAGCTGGGTAATCAGTTGCTGTAGCTTCGCGTTCTGGTATCTACCCATGTTTCCTGTCCATATGCCAGGCGTAGCGTTGTAGGCCCAGTAGTATAGCTGGTATGGAGTGGGCGCGGCGAAGCTTCCGAAGTTGTTTATAGCTGCGTCATATGTGCCCTTGTCTATTTGCTCAACATATGCGCCGAAGTCTGGGAAGACAGCTTCCGCGTTTATTCCGACAGCCTTCAAGTCGTCTGCTATGCTGATTGCGGCGAACATCCAGTCTGTCCAGCCATAGGGAACAATTATTGTTACTTTTAGTGGCTTGCCGTCTGGGGTCTCGCGCCAGCCGTCCCCATTGACGTCCTTGTATCCAGCCTGGTCTAGGATCTGCTTCGCCTTCTGTGGGTCATACTTGTATCCATACTGGTTCAACAAGTCTGTGGCAAGGTATTGTTGCCAATATGGTAGGAGGCCAACAGGGTTTGAGGCGACGACTGCACCTTCATAAGCCGAGTTAATTATCTTGTTTATGTCTATTGCATAGTAGAGTGCTTTCCTAAAGTTGGGGTCGTTAAATGGCTTCTTAGCCGTGTTCAAGAAGAGGAATGCAACGTTTGCCGACAAGTAGTATGGGCTCTTTGAATAGAATGAAACTACGTAGCCTTTCTGAACCATTGTTGGTCCTCCAGGTATGTAGAAGGTACTCCAGTCGAGCTCGCCGGCTCCCAGCATGTTGGCAGCTACCTGGTTGCTGTAGACAATTACTCCCTTTATGTACTTGGGGCCTGGAAGCTTTCCGAAGACGTCTTTGCCCCACCAGTTGTCGACTCTTTCCAGTATGAAGTAGTCGTCACCTGTGTATAGCACCTTGTACATTCCGCTTCCCAGAAGCTTTGTGGGATCCTTGTTTTCGGCAATGACGGGCCACTTGCCGAGGTCTGTCA
>NZ_JAVZIC010000005.1:0-139080 GCF_038871435.1 Thermofilum sp. | reverse complement strand
CAGTTGTCGACTCTTTCCAGTATGAAGTAGTCGTCACCTGTGTATAGCACCTTGTACATTCCGCTTCCCAGAAGCTTTGTGGGATCCTTGTTTTCGGCAATGACGGGCCACTTGCCGAGGTCTGTCATGCTCCACCAGTTATTAGCGTCTGTTCTCTTGGGATGTTTGGCGGTTGCGCTAAGACGGGTACAGCGACAATGATTGCTATCAGGAGTATGGCTATTGCCAGGGATATTTTCCCTTTGTTCATGTTTATCACGGTTGTATTTTTTAGGCATGTTATAATTAGCATGGCTCTTTATAAATTTTACGCCTTTTATTTTTAAGGTAAAAGTTCCCTTGGAACGTATTTAAAAGTATAGACTGAGTATTTTTATAATTATTAGTTGATTTATAGCTAGGGGTTAAGTTTATAAGCATCCACAGAAAAACCTAAATTGACTAAAATGGTTAGAAAGGAATTCCCTGAGAACTTTAAATGGGGCGTCTCTCAGTCGGGATTCCAGTTCGAGATGGGCGACCCGTACAGGAGATACATCGATGTAAACACTGACTGGTGGCACTGGGTACGAGACCCCAAAAACATAACGAGCAAACTTGTTAGTGGCGATTTGCCCGAGGAAGGTATAAACTATATCGAGTTTTACAGGCACGACCACGAATACGCGAAAAACCTTGGAATGAATATTTATAGGCTGGGTATAGAGTGGAGCCGTATTTTCCCCTATCCGACAACATTTATTGAGACGGATGTATCCTACGACGGGAACGGTCTCGTTCAGGATGTAAAGATAGATAAAGAGACTCTAGCGAAGCTTGACAAGATAGCCAACAGGGACGCCGTTGCAATGTACCGTGCAATAATACAGGACCTCAGGTCGAGAGGCTTCAAAGTAATTGTAAACTTGTTCCACTTCACTCTGCCATTCTGGCTACACGACCCAATCAAGGCCAGGGAGACAAACCTCAACAACGACAGAAGGGGGCTCGTAGAGGAAAGCTTCCCGATAGAATTTGCAAAATACGCTGCATACATTGCCTGGAAAATCGGAGACCTTGTGGACATGTGGTCGACAATGAATGAGCCAATGGTGCCAGTAGAGCTCGGCCTTATTGGGCCCTATACAGGTTTTCCGCCAGGCGTGATGAGACCAGACGTTGTACCAAGAGCCATGGCTAATATTGCCCTTGCACATGCACTTGCCTACGAACAAATAAAGAGGTTTGACACTGCCAAGGCTGATGCGGACTCTTCTTCCCCCGCGGAGGTGGGCATTATCCACAACATTATCCCAGCTTATCCTGCAGACACGGCAGGCAACGATAGGGCTGTTGAGCACTACAACTATTTCCATAATACCTATATTTTGGACGCTATTACAAAGGGACAAGTAGACCTAGAACTAGACGAGAAAACCATTGTTAAGGCAAATGTTCTAGGCAACAAGCTTGACTGGCTAGGTGTAAACTACTATACAAGGATAGTTGTCAGAGAACAGAAGGGGAGGTTCCCCGGTCGACCAGTCCTAGACTTTGACGGAGTAGCAGGCTACGGGTATGCATGCGTCCCATTCGGCTTCTCAAAGATTGGAAGACCATGTGACGGTATGGGGTGGGAAATGTATCCAGAAGGTCTTCTAGATGCCCTAAAGATAGGCTACAAATACGCCAGCAAGATATATGTCACAGAGCATGGGGTATCAGACGCTAGGGACATACTTCGGTCAAAGTCAATCGTAAACCACCTTTACATCTTGCATGAGGCAATCGAAAGCGGCATCCCAGTTAGGGGGTATCTACACTGGGCCCTAACAGACAACTATGAGTGGCCCCACGGATTTAGACAGCGCTTCGGTCTCTACGAGGTTGACTTGCTTACAAAGGAGCGGAGGCCGCGGAAGTCAGTAAGCCTTATGCAGGAGATAATCTCCGGGAACTCCCTTAGAGATAACCATTTATCAGCCCTCATATCCTTCCATAAACATAGCAGTGAAAATATATGACCAAAACCATAGCGGTAGACGAGGCTACCTGGAAAAAGCTAAGGGCACTTAAAGACAAGCTTGGACTGCAGTCCTACAACGACGTTATAAACATCCTGGTTGAGCGATGGCACGTCACTGAAATAAAAGAAGCCGTAGACACATTGAGCCTGGATCTTGAGCCGCAAGAAGCCGTCTCCATACTTAAAAGCATGAGAAAAATGAGGGCGCCAAACATTGACAAACAGTGAAGAGCTCCTCGAACAATCCGACCTGTTGCTTGATGCGTCAGCTCTGGCTGTACTTCACAGCTCAAAGTATAGGGACTTTATACCCATAATTGTTTCTAGATTCAATGTTCACGTTACAATTTTCTCGCTGGTAGAGTTCGCAGCGTCTATATACTATACGAGAAAAACACCGCCCTCCACAAGTATAATGCAGGTCATGCGGAAAATATACACCGTGATTGACACCCTCGACGATGCACTCATTGAAAAAATCGCAATGCTGATGGGAGAGCTTGCTCACTACTCTATACCTGCCACTTTTGAAGACGTAGCTAACGTAGTCATAGCCCTGCAGAGAAAAATGGTTCTTGTAACTGGGGACCCAGAGAGATACACGGGTCTAGAAAAATACGGCGCGATAATCCTTAACGTGGAGGAACTTATACAGTCAACGGAAGAATTCTTGGAAAGAGAAATCAAGCCATAAGTTTCTCGCAACTCCCTTTACTTTTAGTAGTAATCGCACCTTTAATAATAACATAATGGAAAGAATATCCTCAAACTTCGTCGTGCCTAAGAGCATGTAGACCCTGAACTGACTTGTAAGCCCCGTCAAGCGAGACTATAATTCCGTCAATGAGCAAGGCAGTAGCAGCGTGCAACGAGTCAAAAAAATGAAAGGTCATGCTTCTCTCTTAGCACTGAAGCCCTAATTTGTACTTCAAGCGTTGGAGGCGCTTCTCTCAAGTTTGGAGAGTTCCAAAAGTAGAATAGGTCTTCCCTAATATCACGCTCGCCGTATCCCCTTTACCTAAGGAGCAAGGAATATTCTAAATAAGCCGAGGAGGCAACTCTTACATTTTTGTATTTTCCTGTAGCTACCTTTTCAAAGAATTTGCTAACAACTTAGCGATAATTATCATTCTTGTTAACATAGGCAATCAGTGAGTCTACCTCCACAATCATTTTCCAGCCTCCCTCATGATGACTTCGTCGGCCTTTTCCTCTACAACGTCATAAGTAAGAAGGGGATCCTCGTACTTAGCGCGCAAAGCTTTTGCAGGGTTCTTAATTACCTCTATGATTACTTTACCATTTTCCACCCTCCATACTAGAATGTCCCCGACCTCTAATCCTAAAACTTTCCTGATGCCTGCTGGATCACTTGTAAGATACTTATTACTTACTTTGCTATGCTCCGTAACTAATCCTAAGAATTATAAGAAATCTTAGCTTAAAAATTTTCTTAGCTCAGTTATTTCTACCAAATTTAATAAATCGTATATTCCACGAGATTTGGCTTATTATTTGGCTCTTTAGTTATTTACTCGTTTTTCTTACTATTTGATATAGTTGTTTTGTTTGTACCATTGGATTGTTTCACGGAGCCCAGTCTTGAGGTCGTATCTTGGCTGGTAGCCTAGTTCCTTTCTGGCTTTTTGTATGCTGTAGGCCCTGTTCGTGGTTACGGAGTCTACAAGCGCCGTCCTGTGCATCAGGTTTCCCTCTCCAGTTAGACGGTCATAGGCTTCTAGGGGTGCCAAAAGGATCTTCGCTAGTAGAGGTGGTACACTTATCTTGGGTGGCTTTATCCCTGTTAATTCATAGAGTATCTCGTATACCTGGTTGTACGTGTACCACTTGTCCTCGGTGATTATATATGTCTGGTTGACAGCGACGTCTTTTTCCAGTGCAAGCATGAAGCCTTGGACAACGTCCTTCACATGTGCGAACTGGATAAGTGTTTCTCCTGTCCCTATCTTCACGAGGCTGGCAAGCCCCCTGCTGGCGTAGCTCGTGATAAACCAGTACGACACGTCGTCAACGTTTCGTGGGCCATATATCCCCGAAGGTCTAATAATCGTGTATTTTAGCCCTTTCTCTGCCAAGGCCTTTACCTCTGCTTCAGCCTTTGCCTTGGATCGCCCGTATTCGAACTGCGGGTTTAGTGGAGTAGTTTCGTCTGCCGGCGGGTTTTTCACTGGCCCTATTGCCTCTGTGCTACTACAGTATATGAAGCGGTCTACATTGTTTTTTAGGGAGGCTTCTGCGAGCCACCTTGTCCCCTTAACGTTTACAAGCTCGTATAGCTCTTTCTTGCCAAAAAATGTGTAGTAGGCAGCTAGATGCACGACTACGTCTACGCCACGTGTTGCTGGTCCGAGGGTTTCAGGCTTCGTTATGTCGCCCTCTATCATTTCGACTCCTAGTTCTCTGAGGAGCGCCGTGTTGCTTGTCCTGCGTACAAGTGCTCTAACGCTGTATCCCTTTGCCACGAGCTCCTCGACGAGGTGTCCTCCAAGGAAGCCTGTAGACCCTGTGACTAGTATCTTCACTGGTCCCTCACCCTGATATAACTTGTATAGGTGAAGGCCGAAGGTATAAAAGTCCCGTCGTATGGCTCGCTTGGGGTTCTCAGGTAGCTTTCTCCGAGTGGGACAACCCTGTAGACGCCTGTCCTATAGATGTTCTGCATAATTTCTTGCAGTTTTTCTATTGAGACAGCTATGGAAAGGGTCTGCACCCTGTCGACCCCCTCATATGCGGGATTTGATGGAAGCTCGGATACGAGGCTTAAAGCTTCCTTTATTGATGAAACCCTTATTATTTCGAGGAATCTCCTCCTGGCATATAGGGGTAGCAGAGAGCCGCGCGGCAAGGTGGTTAGAAGGCTCTTCTCCTCGGACAAGACTATGGTCCAAGGATTGCTGGGGTCCTGACTTGCGATGACTTTTGCTCCCGCTAGTTCAAGGCTTCTCCGTAACACGAAGAGTTGGTATGGGAGGCTTTCCATTTTTATGGGGTACTCCCTGCCTATACGGTCCAGCGAGGAGGCTAGTTTTTCTGCAAAGAATTGTAGCTCCTGCCTTGTACCAATGAACGCCGCCTGAGTTGGTGAACTACATAGTTGCTGGTCGTAGAGAACCATTTCTAGGGCAAGTTTCTCGGCTGTCTCGTCTGTTGCTTTTTCCGCATCGATTATCGAGAAGCCCGTCATTGGACCATTTACAACGAGCCTCGGCCTGTTGGGATTTGAGGAAATAGTCCTAACTATCACGGTTCTGCCCGGCTCGCCACCCCAATAGTTGACTACGCCTAGCGGCGCTTTTTCCAAGAGGGTCTTCAGGTTCCTGCTTTCATGTGTAAAGTAGGCGACGAGAAGGGCTCGCCTCACTGGCTCGTCCGATGGGATATCTTGGAGTGGTTGGAAAACTTCGCGCACGGCTTTGAAGTTTGTTAGAGAAGGCCTGAGGATTGTGAAGTTGCCTGTAGCTAGGGAGATTGTTCCAGGTATCAGAGGTGGGACTACAGAGTTGCCGGAGCCTATTATGAGTACTGGGCCTGCCGGAAGGTTTCTGACATATTCTCCTGGGGCTAGTTCTACGGGTTCCTCTAGGCTTCTGGAGCCTCCGACTAAGCTAACATTTAGTAGTCTCCTTAGGTTGTCCTGGCTTAGGACTTCTCCTACAAATTCTAGCTCTAGACCTATCAGTGTCTCGCTGTAACCAGTTGACTTTGCAAGCTCCCTTTTCAACGTGTCAAGCCTTCCATGTTCAAGTTTCTCAAGCCATATCTCCCTCAGGTGCTCAAGGACGCCGAGCCTTTTCGATAGGGGCGTACTTGAAAGTTCCTGCTGTAGTCCTCGTGCTTCTTTTAGGAAAGATAAGAGCCAGTCTGTCCTGGGCTCGTAAATTTTATTCCCGTTTAGATTGATTTCCTCAACAGCTTCATTTTGGATCAAAGGATGAAGCGGAAAAACTTCACTCTGCATTTATTTTTCCACCCTTAACCATGAGCTCTTCCAGTGTCCCGCCGCAAGCCCTCTGAAGGCTCCATCCCTCATCCTCAGTTAGTCTCCTGACATAGATGAACTCTCTTCCATAGTACCTATCTGAAGGGACCTGCCTCATAATGTCTCCAGGAATAAATACCTCCAGCCATGTTATAGCCATGGGGTCGAAGATTCCGAGGATGCCGTCGACGTTGTAATCGTTTATCGGCTTGTAGGTCTTGGGGTCCAACAGGAAAACCTCCTGTAGTGGATGAGGAATCTTGTTCATTACGCCGTAGTTGTCTAGATGAGCCGTGAGGGTCTCAGTCATCCCTAGAACATCCATGAATGGAACTGGAACTTCCTGGCCCGTGTCGGGGTCCTCGGCCCTGAAAACCTTTCTAGCTTTTTCAACTATGACTCCGTATTCGGGAATGTTGAAGCCCTTTGAACCGCCGCCTGTAACTATGACTCCGCCCCTTCCCAGGTTAATTGGTGGCGCACCTGCAACAAGCTTGTAGGCTATCCTCTTTAGAAAGCCAAGATTACCAAATTGCTCTGACAACAGGTGGACTCCGGCAGGCGCAGAGAAGAAGAGCTTTGGCTCTTTTTTGCTTTTTATAAATTCTAGTATCCTTTGCTTGTTGGGAACAAGCCTCTTCCATAGTGGCCCGCCAGAGGACTCAGGCAAGAGATCCATCCCGTAAAGGAGGGGGATCTTCTTGTACTGCAAGGCAAGGTCTACAAAGGCTACAAAGTTCAAGTGGTTTTTTAGCTCCTCTGCGGCTAGAAACAAGGCTAGACCCTTGCCTGGTTCAAGGAAATGCCCATATACATACTCGAATAGATTGGCATTAGCCATAGTCATCATTAAAAGTTCGATTGGGCTCCTGTAGACCCTTACTGGATCCTTACCAGTTGTACCGCTAGACCTGAAGACATATCCTCCCTCGTCCTTGTTGGGGATGTAGAACTTCTCTATACCGTTTCCCCTCAATAAGTCCGATGGGACAGCCAGCTTCGCCAAGTCTTCGACTTCTGCGGCTTTGGGGTCGATTCCTAGGGAGTCAAACATCCTCTGATAGAATTCGCTGTTCCTAGCAAAGAAGTCTAGAGAGCTCCTAAGCAAATCACGTCTAAGCTTAGCGAGGTAGTCTGGAGACTTTTCGAAGAGAGTTTTGTCCTGTGAGAGTTCAAAGAGCCTTTTCACGTGTGGGTCGCTGAGAAACTTGCTTTCACTGGCCTTTTTTTCTATCCATTCATACGTAGGGAGTACACTCATATAATCACTATTTTTTCGCCAAAAGGCCAAATAAATTTTGCCAATAGTTAAATTCACATCTACAGAGAACTCATGGATGTGAAGATCTCCTTGTCTACATTTTCTTCCAAATCAATCCCAGAGTAAAACACTGTTTGAAATACTATGCACAGTTCCTAATAGGGGCGAACAAGTTAGTGTATATTGGGACTTTGCATCTTTTTTTCAGTAAAGTTTTTTTAATTCTCTCTAGGGATGGAAAAAGAGTTCTTGCATCCTTTAACCCAGTTCTTTTTCCATTAAAATTTTGCGCACAATCTTTAAAAGATTTTTTGTTGATATAGAATAAAAATACATGTTAAAAAATGAATATAAATAAGTTTGGACATATGTTTACCCGATGACCATGAAAGAAAAAATGAAAGGCTTTGCAATGTTAGATTTAGGGAAAACTGGCTGGGTTGAAAAACCTGTACCCACTTTGGGACCATACGATGCATTGGTGAGACCCTTGGTTGTAGCTCCATGCACTTCAGATATTCATACGGTCTATGAGGGTGCATTTCCTCGGGAATTGTGCGATTTTCCAAGAATACTAGGCCATGAAGCCGTTGGAGAAGTCGTGAAAGTAGGAGAAAAAGTAAGAGACTTTAAGCCTGGGGATCGTGTGGCTGTTCCCGCAATAACACCTGACTGGAGAACGCTTGATGTTCAAAGGGGCTACCACCAGCATTCGGGAGGGATGCTGGCAGGTTGGAAGTTTAGTAATCCGCTTAAGAGTGGCGGCAAAGATGGAGTTTTCGCGGAATACTTCCATGTAAATGACGCCGACATGAACTTGGCAAAGATACCTGAGGGAGTATCTCTAGAACAGGCAGTTTTCGCAACCGACATGATGACCACCGGGTTCCATGGAGCAGAGCTGGCAGATATTCCCCTAGGAGGCACAGTGGCTGTTTTCGGGATAGGTCCTGTAGGGTTAATGGCAATAGCAGGCGCCAAGCTACTTGGAGCCGCAAGAATCATTGCCGTTGGAAGTAGACCACGTCTCATAGAGCTGGCAAGATATTATGGAGCCACAGATATAGTCAATTATAAGCGAGAAAATCCTGTCCAAAAGATTCTTGAACTTACTAATGGCGAAGGAGTAGACAGTGCTATCATTGCTGGCGGCGATTCTTCAGTAATTGCTGATGCAGTTAAGGTTGTTAAACCGGGAGGAACAATTGGTAATGTGAATTACTTTGGAGCGGGCGACTACTTGCCGATTCCTAGGATTGAGTGGGGAGTAGGTATGGCGCACAAAACAATAAGAGGCGGTTTATGTCCTGGTGGAAGACTGCGCATGGAGAGACTTCTTGCTTTAATTAAATATGGCCGTGTGGATCCCTCTAAGATGATCTCTCATAGATTAAAGGGATTCGACGCTATTCCAGAGGCTTTTGAGTTAATGAGAAGGAAAGACCTGCCAGACCTTTGTAAGCCAATCGTTGTAATAGAAGAATAAGGCTCTAGAAATAAACAATTTTTTCTTTCATTATAAAAACATCCCATTTGTCCTTTCCTTTTCCATGTTTTTGAAGGTATTTTTCTCTTACAGCACGCTCATAGCTTCAGTAAATGCTAGGTCTGTAGATATTTTTGTAGAGCTATATAAAAAACCTTTATTAGATTGAAGGGTTTAAGGGTTTCGTGTCTGAAAGAAAGGACGAAAAATACGCTATTTATGTCGAGAACTTGATAAAAGTGTATTCTGGTGGTCTAAAAGCCTTGGATGGCGTTTCTCTTGAGGTAAACGAAGGCGAAATACACGCGGTTGTTGGCCCAAATGGCGCCGGAAAAACAACCCTTATGAGGATATTGACAACACAGATCCAGCCCACGTCTGGCCATGCCCGTGTTCTAGGTTACGACGTTAGGAGTGAGAGCGGCGCTGTTAGGAAGCTGATAAGTTATGTGCCACAGGAGTTCTCTGTGTGGACTGATATTACTGGGTATGAAAACCTGCTTTTTTACTCCAAGATATATGGGATACCAAGCGACAAGCGTTACAGCATTATAAGCGATGCCCTCGAATTGATGGGCCTCTCGGAGGCTTCTGGTAGACTGGTTAGGACTTATTCGGGCGGAATGATTAGAAGACTTGAGATAGCAGCCGCCCTGATGGTCAAGCCAAAGGTCATATTTCTAGATGAACCAACCATTGGGCTTGATCCTCGAGCGCGCGAGGTTGTTTGGGAAAAGTTGCTCGAATACCAGAAGGAGTACAGAGTAACGGTTCTCTTCAATACTCATTATATGGACGAGGCTGAAAGGTACGCGGAAAAAGTTACAGTTCTAAACAAGGGTAGGGTCATAGCCGAGGGTACTCCACAAGAACTGGTTAGGTTGCTTGGCGGAGAAACCCTAAAAGTATGGATAGAGGGGGAATCTGAGAGAGCTTCACAGATCCTCTCAAGCATTGATGGTATTCAGGTATTGTCAGCCAAAAGCAATCAGCTTATAATTGTAACGCCTGACTCTTCTGTCATGCTTCCAAAAATTGTCCAGACACTATCTAAGACGGGCATAGAGGTTAGATCGACCACTGTAAGTAGACCGACCCTCGAAGATGTCTTCATAAAGCTGACAGGTATGAGCATCGAGGAGGCCGAGAAGGCTAGTGGGCTGCGAGAAGTCCGCGCAGTAAGGAGAGCAATAAGGGCGGGCGGTTGACATGAGCCTTAAGTCGTATTGGGAGCAGACAGTTGCATTTGTAGAGCTAGAGCTGAGAAGGCTATGGCACGACCCAACCGAAGTCTTCACTAGGGCAGTTCAGCCAATACTATGGCTTACTGTTTTTGGCACCACAATGGAGAGGCTACGTAGCATCCCCACAGCCAATGTAGACTATTTGACGTTTATTTCTCCAGGAGTCGTTCTACAGTCTTCAAGCTTTATAGCCCTTGCTTACGGGATAATGCTTGTTTGGGAGCGGGAGTCCGGAATATTGAAGAAGCTTGTATCATCGCCGGTGGACAGATTCATAATTGTCTTGGGACGCTCCCTCGCTGGGGCTGTTCGGGCAGTTACACAGCTCTTTATTGTTCTACCAGTGGCTCTCCTATTTGGTGCTAAACTAAAAATCGACCCATTAAGCCTAACATTTGCTACACTCGCACTGCTTATTGGATCAGTTGGCTTCACCTCTCTATCAATAATCCTTGCAGTCTTCATGAAAACAAGAGAGAGATTCATGGGAATATTACAGGCAATAGTTATGCCTCTCTTCTTCACAAGCAACGCTTTGTACCCGATAGAGATAATGCCGGCGCCACTCCAGGCATTTGCCAAAGTAAACCCAATGACATATATCATTTCGAGCCTCCGAGACACATTAATCTACGGAGACATAGTTTCTGCTATCAATGGACTTCTCGTTACACTTGTATTCTCCTCAATAGTTCTTCTCCTGGCAACAAGGTATCTACAAAAAATCGTTGAATAAGCGTCTCTTCGAGAGATTTCCATAAAGAGAAGAATAAAAATATATGGTTATGACAGAAATCCAGGTCTGGGATATTGCTCCCAGCATGAGAGATTCAGAGGAAAATCATAAAAAGCTATGATAACATTGTTATACACCTGAAATGTTTCGCTAAAAATGGTCAAGCATATGATAAGGATTTATAAGAGAAAGCGCGCGCTATTCCTCGAGTTTTTTCTCGTCTATTTTTTCCTTGAAGACTTCTCTTATGTGGAAGACGTCTTCCAGGTCTTTCTCAGATTTTAATACTTCTTCCTTATAGACTATCTGCATCTCTAAGGGTGGAATGAATATGTATTGATTGTTTTTAAACAACTTTTATCTCTCGCTTATCGTGAGAAAATCTACTACCCCTTCGGCAGAGCTTAAGTTCTATGTTGGCGCGCACAATATAAGGGTATCTTAAATAATTAACTGAAAATGTAGAGAAGAGTTATATCCGTGTTAGGAGAAGGATGAGGATTGCAGAAATTAGGAGTGTGGCTATCCAGGCATAGATATACTTGGACAAATAGAGCTCTCTTCTGGGTGTTGGAGGGACAGGTATCGGCTTGTGGGTCTTCTTTTCCTCTTCCTCCCTGAGGATAACTGGAAGACTGGGCCTCTGTGTCTGTGAAAGGTTTGGAAATATAGTTTTCAGCACTTCGACTACGTCTTGCCTTGTCCCGTGGATGTCTCCCCGTGTAATCGCCTCTACTGGTACGTTGTGTTGGAGGAGCTTCTCCCTCATATAGCTGGCAACGTATTCTCTTAGCTCTTTTTCTTCGCCTGGAAAAGACCTGTAGGCCTCGTCTAGCGCGATCCTTACGACCCATGCGGTTCTAACAACAATCTTTGATGGCTCATATGCCAGGAGGTGTTCCCCGTACTTGTTCAGCCATTCCTCGAAGTCGCGTATCTCGGACTCTACCTGTGGATTTGTAAATATAGCGTTATACCTGTCACTAGACATGCTTCATGATTAGTGTCAAAAAAATAAAAAGATTGTTACTCGCCGATTTAGAAGGCTGAGTCAAGAAAAAGCATCAGCAGAAAACCCGTGATGAAGCCCGCTGTAACCTTTAGCTCCGAGTGCTCTTCGCGGTATATCTCGGGGACGAGTTCCTTGACTGTCACGTACAGCATCGCTCCACCAGCAAAGCCCATCCCTATTGGGAGCAGAATCGAAAAAGTGGTGAACAAGACTGCCCCAAGCACAGCCATGAGTGTTTCTGAGAGACCGCTGAGAATAGCTATTACTGTTGCCTTTCTGACTCCTCCAGTTGCAGATGCGGGCAGAGCTACTGCTAGACCCTCTGGCACGTCCTGGATAGATATAGCTATACCAGTCGCTATTCCTACTGGTATTGAGTAGGCAGTCGAGACACCTATAGCTAGACCCTCAGGCAAGTTGTGTATAATTACGGCCAAGGCTAGAAGCCAGACCTTCTTCAAGAGCTTCTTGCCTATAGCTGGCCCTTCGTAGCCAGCGTATAGGTGCTCATGGGGAACAAACCTGTCAATGAGCCTAATAGCAACTACGCCCGCCAATATGCCGAGACTAACAATCAGGAAAGACTTCGAGATTTCAATAGCTGGCAAGATCAGGCTGGTAAAACTAGACACAAGCATTACTCCCGCCGAGAAAGCCAAAGCAACGTCCAAGTGACGCCAAGTAGTTGACCTCGAAAAGGCGACAGGTAAAGCGCCGAGGCTAGTTGTCGCCGCAGCCAACAGTCCAAGATAAAGGCTAACAACTATGGGGTTGTCCAGGTATGGAATATCCATGCCAATATTCACAGGCGAGGAATCTCTAAGGTGAATATTTAAATTTTTCAGGAACGCGCACATAGATTTAAATGATACTTTGGCCAGCAATACAATGTTTATTAGCGGAGGAAGAGATTATAAGTAATTCGATATATCCCTTATTAGTATCACTGGTGCGATTTTTTCTCCTTTCTTTTTTTAAATCTTCGTCAGCTGTCACAAGAATAGCATTTATTTTCTTCGCGAGCAGAAGGTAGGATGAATCATATACGGTAAGCCTGCTTTGCTGTGCTAATTCAAGGAGTTTGGGTAACTCATCCCAATAGAAGTTAGCCAACCTAATTCCTATGTCCTTTAGACTACTGAGAATTTCCCATGCGTCATCGATACTAATCACGCCACTTGAAAGAGCCTTATACATCACTGAGGACACTTCGTATAAGAGAAGGGAAGGTGCATATGCTTCTACTTCTCCAAAAACTATTTTCTATTTTAAGAGATTAGCTTCTTCTCTCCACGGTTTTCCAGGAAACCCCACTTTACGACAACACTGGCATCGACTACAGCTCTTAGAATCGTTGTCGATCCTTCCTTATTTATTTAACTATCTCCTCCGTAGGTATCTCTTTAACTCTGCTCTGAATTTCTTCTAGTCTTCGAGATGCCTTCTTTGCTAGCTCTTCTCTAACTTTGGCCTCTATAACCCCTCTAAGATATTCACTCCAGTTGATGTTTACTTCTTTCATGCGTTTCTTTAGCTCTATGGGAACCTTGATTATTACATTCACAAGCCTACTCAAACATCTCACCTAAAAGTAATCTTGTTTTAGGATATAACAAGTTTTCCTAAAGCAGAATACATGAACATTCTCTAAAAGGCTCACTCAAACTACACGTTGTGATCACATTAAATTGAAGCATAACCAAAATGCAAAAAACCTTGTGCATCATAAGGAGATGCTTTTTATTAGGAAAACTAAACTATTTGCAATATTCTGATCTAACTACAAATAGATTCAAATATAGAGAGAGCGCTATATGCAACGCTCTAGTAGTTCTAAAAGCTCTTACATTGATTACTTCCCTGAACTTTTTCAAATTTCATGTAGGAACGATTTTTGGAATCTCTTCGGCAAGTTTTTTAATTGATATCAATGAATAGAATCTTGAGAGGTATCTATGGGCGTCTTCAAAGTTAATGCCTGGGTTTGGAACCCTTCGGCTCCCGAGAAGAAAGTGTTACTTGAGCTACTAGTAGATACCGGGGCTACATATACTGTTTTGCCAGAGAGCTTGTTGAAGTCTCTCGGCGTGAAGCCCTTCCGAGTAGCCCGGCTAAGGCTTGCAGATAACCGTATCCTTGAAAAGTCTTTGGGAGAAGTGGGAATAGAGGTCGAGGGTTACAGGGCGAGCGCTACCCCAGTTGTTTTTGGAGAGGATGAGGTATATCTGCTTGGCAGTGTAACTATGGAGCAGTTGGGGCTTGCCCCTGACCCTATTGCTAAGAGGCTTAAGCCTGTGGAGGCCTTGCTTATGTAGCTTAGAAATAGTTGATTGTGATTATGCACTGTGGTGGGACGTATTTTGCGAGGCGTATCCTCTGTGTTGCGATGTAGACCTTGTAGCCGCTTTTCCTTAGGCATTCCGCGTCTATTGTGAGTATTGCTGTGTTCGTGCTGTGTCTAGTTGCGGCCTCGTAGGCATCTCTGGGGTCTGTGGTGAGATGTACGTATTTCCTTTTCATTGGCTTTACGCCTTCTCTCATGATTTTTTCTAGGTTTTTGAGTGCTGTACCGTGGTAGAGCACTTTAGAGTCGTTGTCGACTTCGTATTGTATGTTTATGCCAAGCTCCCTGCTGTGACCATATATCGTCCTGACCTTGTTTGCTTCGACCTGGTATCTACCCTTTGGGTCTAGGAGGGCCACTGCTAGGACGTGTCCCTGCCTGACCCAGGAGTAGTTGCCCTTGGGCCACCTGTTTCTAATTGCCTCAACGAGTTCGCTGATTTCTACCCATCCCTCTTTGTCCATATTCAGGCCAACTATGCCTGGGTTGTGCCTTAGAAGGTAGCTCATGAGGTGGCTGAGTTTTTCTCGAGACTCGGCGCTAAGCAGTAGCCTGGTTTTTGTCCCGCAGTGAGTCGTCTCTTCTGTGGGTGCTCCGCATTTGGTGCAAATGTATACTGGCCTCATGGTACAGTTGCTTTTTATGCTCTTAGGAATCTATTAAACATTGATATCTTCTAATGGAGCTGTATTGGGAAAATTGTTCTCTTAGTAACATTTCTTAATCACTAAAGGTTTTTTAGTGTAGGCTTTCGTTACTATTACACATGGATAGCGAGCCTAAAACTATCGTGAGCATTACTCCAGAAATAGCTCTCGACCACGGCTATACCTTCGCTGGCGGCCTAGGAGTCTTGGAAGGGGACAAGTTCTATACTGCAGGCAGGCTGGGACTCGACTACTACGTGATCAGCTTGCTATACAGGAGCGGCTACATCGACTATTCCTGGGACGAGAATGGAAATCCTATCCCTTCTCCACAAAGACAGCCAGAAGAATTCCTAAAGTCTCTAAGCCTATCAGGTGAACTCGAAATAACATTGAGAGGCGAGAAGGTAAAAGTCAAGGCCTGGGAGTACAGGTACAAGACGGCTAAAGCAATCTTTCTGGAGCCTGATTCACCCGAATGGGCCAAGCCCCTTGCAGAAAGGGTTTTTATTGAGAAGAGCGAGGAAGAGAGGTTCTACAAGTATCTTTTCCTCGCGAAGGGAGCCGTTGCCTTCATAAAAGAAGTCATAGGGCTCGAGAATATCGCCTACATCGACCTCCAGGAAGCATACACGGCAATAATACCCATAGTCCTCAAGATACCTGGCAGGTACAGACTCATAATCCACACGCCTGGCCCCTGGGGGCATCCAAGCTTCCCGAGGAGCTTCTTCGCAAAGGAGCTTGGATACCACTTTATCGACAACCCAGTCGTCCTGACAAGCATAGGTGCCGCGATGGCCAACGAGGTGATAATGGTCTCCTCCAAGCACTTTGACATCATGCGCAAGGTTATTCCACACCTCCTCTACAAGGCACGGTTCATAACAAACGGAGTAGACGTCGAGAGGTGGATGAACCCCAAGCTGAGAGAGCTACTCTACCGTGGCGAGCTTGACCTATCCTCCCTCAAGACAGCAAGGAAGGAGGCAAGAAGCCAACTTGTAAAGCTTATTAGCTCAAGGAAGCCGATGAACATCACGGAAGACACATTTATCTTCGCCTGGGCGAGGAGAGTCACAAAGTACAAGAGACCATACTTCCCAATAAGGCTCATAGAAGAGCTAGAAAACAGAGACGTAGTATTCGTCCTCGGCGGCAAGTCACACCCAGAAGACAAGGAAGGCATACAGTACATAAAGAAATTCAAGGAGCTCGAGAAAAAGAAGCCCAACGTAGTCTACTTCCACGACTATGGAATAGAAACCGCTAAAACAATACTCTCCGGGAGCGACGTCCTGGCCTTTACACCTTTCCAGGGATGGGAAGCCTCAGGCACAAGCTTCATGAAAGCCGCGATAAACGGCGTCCCGTCCATTGCTTCACGGGACGGCGCAGTGGTAGAGCTTCTCGAGGACGGCGTAAACTCTTGGCTCTTCGGAGAAGACATAAGAGAGCTGATAGACTTCGGAAGGGATCCGAGAGTACCAGAGATAGACGAAAGAGACTACAAAGAATTCAAGGAAAAGTTCCTAACAGCCAAAAACCTCTATGTTAACGACAGGGAAGAATTCTGCAAAATATCGCTTAGCGCAGTCCTAACAACAACATCACGCGTTGACATGAAAAGAGTACTGAGAGAATACTATCCAGATCTCGTGGATTAAAACACGTGATAGCTAGAGAAAGCAAGACAGATAAAAATGTTCTAAAATGTTTTTAACTGCTTCAATTAATGAAAAGTGACCAATATGAGTATATGGCGGCTCGCGTTGAAGTTTGTCGAGAGGGACATATTGTTCAAGAAGCTGATAGCTGTTTTGACCATACTAGCCATAGCGAGCGGCGTGGCTACCTTTGTCAGCCTGAGGATTCTTAGTATCGGCAGCAGGACGGCGGCAATGAACATTGTCCAACAGGTCTTGCCCGGCGAGGTTGTTGTCTATGGGCAAGGGCTATACGATGTTTCTGAAGACGTGTTGGCAGATATCAAGCGTCTCCCAGGAGTAAAGGATGTTACCCCAGCTATTCTGGTAACTGGCTACGTTGGGCGTAACGCAGTCTTCTTGCTGGGTGTTCGCCCAGAGGATATTGGAAACGTTGTCTCGAAGTTTGAGAGCGGCCAGGCATTTACCAGTCTCAGTGGGCCCTATGCCATCGCAGATATTGGTCTAGCGAAGAAGCTGGGCCTTAAGGTTGGGGACAAGGTCACTGTTAAGCCTCCCTATGGAACATCCTTCAGGCAATACGAGATAATTGGCATAGCAGAGGTCACAATGAAGATCGAGGAGATTGGAGCCGCGGGTGGCTACCTTATCCTGCCTCTCCGTGAAGCTCAAAACCTACTAGGTAGGCCAGGCTATGTGAGCATGGCTGTAGTAAAGGTTGAGGACGGGGTGGACCCAAACGAGGTTAAGAGCCTCATATCAGTCGTGTTCCCAGGGTCGAGGGTTATGCTTCGGGAAGAAGTGATAGGCATAGTTTTCAAGGTGATGTCATTGATCGAGGGGCTTCTCCTCTCCACCACAATGGTGGGTCTGGCTGTGGCTGTCTTTGGAACTACAAGCACTATTACCTCGACCGTCAGGGAGCATCAAAGGGAAATAGCTATCATGCATGCGGGCGGCTCTTCGAGGAGAGATATAGCACTCATCTTTATGCTCGAGGCTCTTGTCTACGGGGTTGCAGGAGGCTTGCTGGGAATAGTTTTCGGCATCATGGGGGCACAAGTGGGAATAGAGATAGTTGCCTCGTATGGGTTCCTAAATCCTCCACTAATACTTGAGCCCCAGAGCTTGTTGCTGAGCTTTGCCCTGGCTTCCATACTCAGTGTTCTGTCCTCGATTTATCCCGTGTGGAGGGCCACGTCTATTAGACCAGTAGAGGTGCTAAAGAGTGAGTGAAGACGCGCTTGTCTTGAGGGACGTATGGAAAATCTACAAGACCGCGACAGAGGAGATACCAGTACTCAAAGGCATTAATCTCACTGTCCGCCAGGGAGAACTAGCAATCATTATGGGTCCCTCTGGAAGCGGTAAAAGCACACTTCTATCAATAGCTGGGGGCCTCGAGAACCCTTCCCGTGGAAACGTGATTGTTGGCGGAGTAGACATAACTAATCTAAGCGAGGACGAGCTAACAAAGATAAGGGCTAGAAAGATCGGCTTCGTGTTCCAGTCATTCAACCTGATTAGAAACTTGACAGCCCTAGAAAACGTAATGATGCCCCTAATCTTTACGGGCATATATTCGTGGAAACAGGCTAGAGAAATAGCCCAAAAGATGCTTGAAATCGTCGGCCTGAAAGGACACGAGGAAAAGTTCCCGAGACAGCTGAGCGGCGGCCAACAGCAAAGGGTAGCAATCGCAAGGGCACTTGCACCAAGCCCAGACATCATTCTAATGGACGAGCCTACAGGTAGCCTTGACGTGGACTCTGCATCTAGGGTGCTCTCCCTCGTCAAGTGGCTTAACGAGGCCTTCGGACAAACAATAGTTATAGTTACACACAACCCAGAGATAGCTGAGCTGGCCTCGAGAACATTCTATATTAGGGGTGGACAAATCTTTGAACAGCCACCGACAACAACATTGGCAGATAAAGTAAAAGAAGTCAAAGCTTCGACAAAGAAAGGAGAACTTGAAAAGCTACAGCTGGAGCTCCTAAAAATCAAGCTCGACGCGCTTGAGTCTGCTGCCAGGGAGGGGAAGATAAGCCCAGAAATCCTAGATGCAGAGCTGAAGTCCCTAGAAGCCAGGATAGCGAGGCTTGAGAAATTTATCGAGAAATAGCTATTCTTTTTGTATTGCTTTTGATTTTTCGACAATGAACGAATTTTTAAGCAAATAAAAGAGATAGACTTAAATATATGATATACAATAAAAACACAAGAGCGATATGAAGAGGCAACTGCTGGTATCGTATCTCATTACGCTACTCATACTCGTGCAAGTTTTTGGACAGCCTGTGGTAGGAGTCAAAAAGATGGTTGTTAGGGAAATGGACGTGTTGCCTGGATGCACGTACAATACTACAGCTACTGTCACATTGGTTTTCGACAGCGATACTGTGCTGAATTTTACGGACTATGTTGCCTATGGCTCCGAGGGAGACGCATCGTCAACTGTTGACATTTATGGTTCTCGGCTTGTAGATGGCTTTAGGGCCACGTCCTTCAGAAACCTAAACGTAACCAAGGGCTATACCTTGAAATATAGTGTCCCCGTCAGGAACCTGTTTAACATCTCCATTAACATCTTGGCGGACGGCAAAGAGGTTACACTAAACTGCTCCGGTGGCTATTGCGTTGGTGTAGCTCTCAAGGCAAGGTCAATCAACTATTCGTTGACAATAGTGCCTCTAGACCCCATGTTCAGTAATCTCCAGTTGCCAGTCTCAGTCAGCTGGAGTGTAGACCCCATGTATCTTTATCCCGTGGCTTTTTCAGATTCTCCCCAAAGCATGAGAGAGTCGGGCAGCGAGGTTAGCTTCCAGTGGAGCTCTGTAATGAACGGCTCCTATTATCTAAGCGTTGTGTTCGAGGTTAGAGGCGAGAATCCATGGGGAGAGGTTTTCGTGCCTTCGCCAATAATCACTATTACTCTTGATCCTAGGGTCCAGTCGATGCTAATCTCGAAGTATAAGGAGTACACAAAGAAGTTTCTAGGAAGCAGTCTCGGAAACTTGTCGGCATTCCAGGAAAACGCTACACAGCTTCGGGATCTTCTCTACAATCTTAGTAAGGGGTTTAGGGAACAGGCAAGGCTTCTAGGCGAGGCTGGTTCCCAAGCCGAATCAGCGGCCAGCATTATACTTACGGCTTCTTCTCAGCTCAAGGTTCTGGCCCAAATGACACAAGAGATGAGAAACAATGTTGCTGGGCAACTTGGAAACGTATCTACATTAATAAACAGGACCAGGGCTGTCTTGGAAAGAGTTTCTAAAAACGTTACCGTTACCGAAGAACAACTACAAGTGATACTTCAAACACTCAACTTGACTAATAGCAATGTTACCCTTACAGAGATAAAACAAATGATAGACTCTTCACTTTCAAGCATTGGCGAAATCGAGACTTTGCTCGAAAAATATGGGTCTACAATCCGAGACCTAGACAGGCTTATAGACCAGTCCCCAGCTGCGGCAGAAAACATGGCAACAGCCGCCAACAAGCTGATATTGATGGCTAACATGCTCCGCGAGGCATCTTACAACCTCAACCAGCTTGCAGACGGCCTAGCTAGGGCGGCAGATCTCTTGGACTCTATGATTGCAAAGATGAGCAAGATCGAGACTGCAGAGTATTTTCCCGAGGGGTTCAAAAGCTTCAATGAGACGTTCTATAAACAAATAGCAGTGAGCGAGACCCCGGGCGTCTCCGTCAGGACAGATTTTATGGGTGAAGCATATTACTTTGCCTTGCCCTCTATAAAGATCAAGAGAAGCGAGCCAGACGTTTCAAATGTTATACTAGAAACACCTCAGAAAAGAATAGCTTCACTTTGGCCTGTAGCACTTATAGCTGTTGTTCTGGGTGTAGCCTTCTTTATCGGTAGAAAAGGACAACAGACTAGTAGCATCGACGAGGAGAAGCTTGCCAGGCTTTATGCCCTAAGGGACAAGATTTCGAGAATCATGGGTGGGTCGAATGTCTAGCCAGAGGCAGAGGAACGTGCTGATTAGGGGTGTCGATAGCGATGCATACGAGGAAATCTCCAGCCTTGCAAAAAACATGGGTGTGAGTGTCGGCTACCTTGTCTCACAGGCATTAAAAACGTTTATTGCCCTCGCAGACGCCGGTCCCCAGCTGATAGGACTTAAAAAGGACACGCCCGGAATACTCAGACGCCTCGTAGCACTGGAAAAGTCTAGGAGACCCGTATTTATCAGACACGTAGGACGGCTCGAGCTTTCGAGAGAAGACCTCGAGAATGCAGAAGGTCCCCTCTTCATTATAGGCGTGGACGAGCTTATCTTTGACCCCTCTGTGGACACAAAGCTGTTCGAGGAGAAGATCCTAAGGATAGTTGACTGTGGAAAAGTTGTAATACATCGAGGCTTGAACAAGCTCACCGTGCTGTCGAAGACACTCTTTGTTAGGGAAATCGTAGAAATAATCTGATTTTCGATTTGCATGATAGATAATATCACAATGGCATAAAAAGCTATTTTATTTTTTAAATTTTTATATATTTTTATAGTGAATAATACTTATGTATCTTTGAGTGCGATTTTACGTTGACGTCAAATGACCATCGGTAAAATGATACGTTTAAAGAAAATTTTGAAAGAAGGAAAAACTATAATCGTCCCTATTGATCATCCCATCGAGGGCTATTTTAGGGAATTGGAAGAACCAAGGCGTATAGTGCAGGAAATTATCGATGGCGGTGCAGATGGTGTTCTTCTACGTCGAGGCTCGCTGGCTAAAACCTATGACCTAGTGGCTGGCAGGCTAGCCATTGTCTACAGGATTAGTGGGGCCACGTTTACGTCTGGAGACATGGGGGACCAGAGACTGACGTCTTCGGTGGAAGAGTCGGTTAGGTACGACGCAGACGCGATAGCGTATACTGTGTATGTGGCTCATCCCAAGGAAAACGATATGTACGAGGTCTTCAGTAGGCTGGTTGAGGAGGCCGAGTACTATGGTCTGCCCGTTATAGGCGAAGTTCTTGTTTGGGAAAATGCCAAGGTGGATGCCTTCGAGTATTTGAGGATAGGGGTCAGGACTCTTGGAGAAGAGGGTGCTGCAATCGTTAAGTCTGGCTTCCCAAGTGATTTCAGCTTGTACCGGGACCTCGTGAGATATTCAATCGTTCCGGTCATCGCGGCTGGAGGACCAAAGATGGATTCTCCCAGGAAGGTTCTCGAATTTGTCAAGGCAGTTATGGATGCTGGTGCTGTTGGTACCTGTATTGGGAGAAATGTGTGGCAACAAGAGAGCCCCTCAAAGATGATAAGGGCCATGAAGAGGATAGTTAGAGGGGGGGCCTCTGTGGATGAAGCCATGAGTGAGCTACTATGAGCGTTAATAGGTCTGTCGTGGTTTACGGCATAAATAATTTTAGAGTTGAGAAGAGAGAAAGGCCTGAGCCAGGATTCGGCGAAGTACTTGTCAAAATCGAGTATTCTGGTCTCTGCCCCTCAGACATCAAGATTATTAGGCATGGTGGTCGTCTTGTAAGGTACCCCGTCGTCTTGGGCCACGAAATGGCTGGAATAGTTGAAGAAGTGGGAGAGGGCGTAAAAGGGATAGAGGTCGGGGAGAGAGTCAACGTCGCCGCTGACATTTACTGTGGCACGTGTAAGTATTGTAGGGCTGGGCGAGAAAACTTATGCGAGAGACCACTGACTTTTGGCTATAATATTGACGGGGGACATGCGGACTACTTGCTTGTGCCCCGAGAGGGCGTTCCAAAGGCTATATTCAAGGTTCCCGATGGGCTGAGCCTAGAGGTTGCCAGTATGACTGAGCCGGTAGCCTGTGTTGTGCACTCGATGAATGCTGGAAAAGTTTCTCCTGGAGACTCTGTAGCCATAGTGGGCGAGGGGCCCATGGGTCTCCTTCATGTCCTTCTGGCCAAGATTTATGGAGCAGGTAGCATAGCTGTTTTGGGTCTCGTAGACAAGAAGCTTAAGCTGGCAGAAGAGCTGGGTGCAGAGAAGCTTTACAATAGGAATAACTATCCTAATATTGAGGATATACTCAGAGAAAACCCGGACGGCTTCGACAAAGTGTTTTTGACAGTTGTTAATAAGACAACACTGGAAGAGTCCCTCAGACTAGTAAAGAAGGGTGGACGCGTAGTTATTTTTGCCGGTGTACCGGCAAATTCTGTAAGCTTTTCTTTAGACCCCAACATTGTACACTACGACGAGGTTTCACTTGTTGGGAGCTCTAGCTACCTATACGTGGAATACGCGAAGGCACTGAAATTCGTCTCAATGTATCAAAGGGAGCTTTCAAAGATAATTTCTCACAGGTTCAATATAGACGAATTTGAAAAGGCTGTCGCAACCTGGGACGACAAAGAGAACTCTGTAAAAATAATCTTGACGAGGTAAATATGTCAAGGACGCTTTTCGCCGGCATAGATGCTGGCACAACCGTGATCAAGGGAATAATTGTAGACGAGACCGGCCAAGTCGTCAGGAGGCACAGTGTACAGGCCGAGAAGCCAACTACGCCTGAGCCAGGCTACGCAGAGGTAGATCCTGAAGCGTATTTTTCCTCTTTTTCAAGCCTGTTTAACGATCTCTTTAAGGGTCTTTCAGGCTACGATGTATACCTTGGCCTATCAGCTATGGCTCCCGTTCTAATACCAGTGGACAGAAATGGCAGGCCCCTGATGAACGGTCTCCTATACAATGATGCGAGGACTTGGAGAGAACAAGAAGACCTTAAGAGGGAATATGGAGATCTTATATTGAGAGTCAACGGCAACCCTGTAAACCAGCAACAATGGCTTCCAAAAATTCTCTGGCTCAAGAGAAACAAACCAAAAGTGCTCGAAAACGCGTGGAAGCTTCTCGATTTAACTTCGTATCTTGTCTATAGACTCACAGGGGAAACAGTAGTAGACTCAACAGTTATGCTAGAAGAGGGGTTCCTTGACTACCGAACAAAAAAACTTTCAGGAGAGATTCTGGACATCGTGGGTCTAGATGAAAATAAACTTCCAGGGCTAGCCAACACGGTCGACGCTGTTGGAAAAATCCACAACGGAAACAACATCACGTTAAATGCTGGAACTGTGGATGCCATTGCTGGTGCAGTTTCGCTGGGACTCATGAGGGAAAACATCTTGGCAATCATATTGGGAACCACGGGTATAATATTCTATTCAACGAAGAAGCCGATCCCAAGCTCAAAGCTCTTTATAGACCTTAGCCCTGTTCCAGACCTTTACTATGTTTGTGGCGCCACTTCCTCCGCGGGTAGCTTTGTGGACTTCATGCTAGACTTGTTGAATCTAACAGGAAAATATCACATCTTGGGATCAGTGCTGAGGAGAACCAAGCCTGGAGCTGGGGGACTCGTAGCTTTACCTTACTTAGTGGGGGAAAGAACCCCTATTATGGATCCGAGAGCCAGGTCTATCTTCTTTGGGATCTCCAACACTACAACAAGGGAAGACACTATAAGAGCATCTGTCGAGGCAGTTGCATACTCTATTCGACACAACGTGGACGAAATAGAGAAACTTGGATATAAGACAAACATTACTCTAGTCACGGGAGGCATGACAAAGACGCCAGAAATTGTCCAAACATTGGCAAGTGTATTAAACAAGAAGATATATTTCGTCAGCGAGGCCTCTGAGCCGTTAGGGGACACAATAGTTGCAAAGGTAATGTCTGGTCTCTACAAGTGGAGCGACTTTATGGGAAATATTTCAATGAGAAAAATTTTCTTTCCAAAAAAGGAGGAAGTTTTTGTATATCAAGAACTATATCAGAAATACTTGAAAATATATGCGAATTTAAAGGACATTTTCTAAAATTATTTTAGCATGGGGAAAATTTCCTTCATATTTTGATATAAAATTTTTATGTTAACTATTTATGTTTTATATCACTTTAAAATGCATTTTAATTCATAATTTTTGATTTATAAAATAAATCCCAAAAAATTTATAAGGAGGAATATGCATAACATTCTTGTGGCGAAGCAAGAAAATAAGAATAAACAATTAGCGACCCTCATAGCTGTTGCCATAATATTCTTGATAATTGGATATGGCATCGCTTTGCTACTTGCACCTAAGCCCACAACCCCCACGACAACTACAACACCTTCTTCAACAACCCAGACCACGGGAATAAATGAGAAGACAGTCTACACGTATAGCTGGTCAGACATAGAGGCAATGGCTAAAAAGGAGGGCAAAGTTGTCTTCGCCATATTTGGAGGCACACATGAACAGGACGTTTTCAATCATGTGTGTCAAAACTTCCAGGCTAAATACGGTATTGAGTGTCAGGTTGTTTTAGGTGACTGGTACAGCACTGTTCAGGCCTTGATCGCTGACAAGCAGGCTGGAAAAACAGTTGGACAATACGACGTGGTCTTCCTTTGGAGCTTGCCATTCAAGATGGCTAAGGAAAACGGCGTTCTTTGGGATGTTAACCTCAGAGAAATTCTTCCAAACGCAAAGAAAGTCCCCTTGCTTGCCAATATGTTCGGGACAGACATGTATCCCACTGACGGAAGATACATTCCAATAGTATGGTGGCAAGTCGTAATGCTATACCGCAAAGACATTCTCGGACAGTGGCCCAACGCAGATGTTCCAAAAAGCCTTGACCAGTTGCTTGACTGGGTAAAGAAGCACCCAGGAAAGTTTACCTACTGTGACCCTAACAAGGGAGGAAGCGGTCATACCTTCCTTATGGCTCTGCTTTACAGCCAGTACGGCTATGACAAATTCTCATTTGCAGGGTACAGCGAGCAAAGAGCACACGACATAATGTATTCGCCCGGAAAGAGTGGAATGAACTTCTGGGACTATCTAAACGAGATAGAGAAATACATGTATCAGCCTGGAAACTATCCGCAAGGCAACGTTGCAGCTGTACAGCTCTTTGAAGCAGGAGAAGTATGGCTAGAGCCTCAGTGGATAGACACCGTGCTAGCTGAAATCAACGAAGGCAGGCTGAAGCCTGAATGGGTCGGAATGTATATACCAGACCCTGGAATGCCAGAGCCATGGGACGGGGTAATAGTTGCCTTCAATGCACCTCACAAGGCTGCTGCGCTTCTCTTCATCAACTATTTGCTTGAAGATGATGTCCAGGCTTATATCGCGGCTAACGAGGGAACCTTCCCGGTTGTTCCAAAAGCATGGGATCTCGTTCCAGCGGACGTGAAGAAGAACCCGGCGTGGCCAGTGAACATCCCGTATGGCAACTTTACAGCCTGGTTCTATTATGGGCCATTCTACTTTAGGCATGCAGAATACATGAACTACATGATGCAGAAATGGATCGACGAGGTTGCCAAAAAATAAAAAATATTTTTTCTTTTATTTTTCTCGGTGGTTTTAATGTCTGAGGCCCGGCGTGTATCTATTTGGTATCTTTTGCCACTTTATGTTTACTTAGCCATATACCTTGTGGCACCTTTAATTACTGTCATCCTAGGTGCTTTCGGTATTTCGCCTTTAATTCAGGGCAGTGGACCTACTCTTGACGGATTTAAACAGTTCTTCTCGGGTGGAAGCAAATATCTCGAGTCGCTCTACTTCACGTTTTGGAACAGTGCGGTTGCGACTCTAATAGCTGTGGTGGCAGGCTACATGTTTGCGCTTTACCTTACTATTAGGAAGCCGACATGGTGGGGCAAGTTCTCCTTTATCCCATTAATCGCTATATATACGCCTTACCTTATAGCCGCATTTATGTGGTGGACCCTGCTTTGGCCCCGGGGGTATGTTGCGCTCTTTGTTAATGGCGTGCTACAAGCTTTAGGGGTTATAAAGGAACCACTATATCTAGTGAACGATCCATATGGTATAGGTATAATTCTTGGCAAGGTGTGGTATACTTTTACATTGACTTTCTTGCTTACATATGGACCATTGCAATTAATAAACCCGGAAATAGTTGAAGCGGCTAGGATGCTTGGAGCATCAACGAGGACAATTATAAGGAGAATTTACTTCCCATTATCGAGGTATGCTCTCTTTGCATCTGCTTCGATCGTATTCTTGGACAACCTGACCGGGGTATCTGTGCCGCTTGTTTTGGGCGCCGCTTGGCCTCAATACTTAAGCGTTGTTATCCTCAACGATGTCACATTGTTTAACAACTTTTTGATGGCTTTTACTTCGGGATTTGTTTACCTCGTATTATCTATTCTTGCTGGGTACTTCTTCTTCAGGTTTACCACAAAAGCAATTGTGTACCAGGTGAGATAAGATGAAGAATAACGTCAAGGTTTGGGACTACATTGTCCTTGGGTTCCTGGCGATCTTTTATTTGCTTCCAACAGTCATGACCATCATTTATGCCTTGGCAGAAAAATGGTATTTTGGAACAGACTTATTCCCCTCACAGCTGGGATTTGGCTGGATCCAAAAGATGATTTCCGACAGCTATGTCCAGACGGCTTTTATAAACAGCTATATCCTGGCCCCTCTCACTGCATTAGTTACAATTCTAATAAGCATCCTTCCCGCATACTATCTTGCAACAAGAAGAGACAAAGTTGCAATAATAACAGAGACTATTGTCAACTTAACAATGGCATTCCCAGCAATCGTCGTAGGAACCGGGATACTTGTCCTCTATACATTCCTGGGGCTTAGGGGCAACATGTGGGCTCTAATACCTGCACACATGTTCTTCGCCATTCCATTTTCCCTTAGAAGCATAACAGCCTCGTTTATGCAGGTTCCAAAGGACTTAGAGGAGGTTGCGAGAGTATTCGGCGCGACGAGGTTGCAGGTGATACAGAAGGTTTACCTTCCACTGACTTGGAGAGGCATGCTTTCTGCATTCATTTTCTCAATGGCGATTTCGCTCAATGAATTCGTAATGACACAGCTACTGGGAGCACCCTCAGTAAAGACGCTCACAATAGTTGTTTACGAGCTTATAAGGGGCTACGCAATTTCTCCTCCAAGGGCCGCGGCAGTGAGCCTGTTTATACTCCTTCCGAGCTTGATTGGTGGAATTTTGTCTGAAAAATATTTGCGTGTATCCCTGTCTCTTGCAGGAGGTGGTAGGTAAATGGTAAAAATAGAATTGGTAGACGTATATAAGGGGTATTATGGCGGCAAAGTGGTTGCAGCAGAGATTCCATACCTAGAGATAAGAGACAGAGAATTCTTTGGACTGCTGGGTCCCTCTGGGAGCGGAAAAACAACGACACTACGTATAATTGCTGGTCTAACGATGCCTGACAGGGGCAAGGTGCTGATAGATGGTGAAGACATAACCTATGTGCCGCCAGAAAAACGTGGACTTGGAATGGTTTTTCAGAGCTGGGCTCTGTTCCCACATCTCACGGTATACGAGAACATTGCCTTTGGCCTGAGACTGAAAAAGGTTCCAGATGACGAGATCTCTCGAAAGGTTAAGTGGGCTGCAGAGCTTCTACGCATAGAGGAGCTCTTGGATAGGTATCCCTACCAGCTCAGCGGTGGACAACAGCAGAGAGTTGCAGTTGCTAGAGCCATTATAGTTGAGCCACGGGCTTTGCTATTCGACGAGCCTTTAAGCAATCTTGATGCAAAACTTAGGGAACAAGTTAGGTTTGAACTCAGCAGGCTACAAAAAGAGCTAGGCATAACGTCTATCTATGTCACTCATGACCAGGCAGAGGCACTTGTAATGTGTGACAGAATTGCAGTAATGAACAAGGGCAGGATAGAACAGCTTGGAACACCAGAAGAGATATACAGCTCGCCTGCCACCCCCTTTGTAGCTGAGTTCATGGGGGTCACAACCCTTATCCCAGGAAATATCATAGAAGTTCTTAACCCCTCAGCTGGAATTGTGAGAGTTCAAATAGAGAACAGCGACATAACGCTTGTTGCAAGGACCCGTGTCGAGAAAGCCAGCTTAGGCAATCCTGTACTCTTAGCAGTGAGGCCAGAACTCGTCGAACTAGCAAGCGGTGGAGAACAAACAAATGTTGTCGAGGCAAAGATTTTGGCTTCGTCGTATCTAGGCGACCACATGGAATACATCCTCGGTCTTGGAGAATACCAGACAAGGCTCAGAACGTCTACAAGTATACGGCTACAGCCAGGCGAAAAGGTAAGAATAACTTTAGACGCGAAAAGGCTCTTCGCTGTCCCCCGCCAATAAAGAGTCACAACTTATTTTCCAATAGTTTTTCTGATTAATTCTGAGTTGTCAGCTGTGATAAAGTCTGCTCCGTTTTCTACGGCGCTGAGGGCTTCCTCGGGAGTATTTATGTTCCAGACGTTGACTAGAAGCCCTTTTCTGTGGGCTATCTCTGAGAACTGTTCCTCGAATAGTAGGCTGTGAATGCTGACTATGTCTGCTACCTTTGCGGCGGAGAGAATGGCTTGGGGGGTTGGGTTTGGCAGGTCTGCTAGGGTAGGTATGCCCGGAACCAGTCTCTTAACGTTGAGCAATACGCCCCAGTTGCCTGAGAGGATTACTGTCCTGTCTTCGAGGCCCCACTGGAGGACTTTTCCGAGGACTTCCTCCTCTATTCCAGGCATTTTTATCTCGATGAAGGCGCCTACATTCGAGGAGGCTATTATGTCTAGGTATTCTTCTAGGAGTGGAACCTGTACGCCTTTGAATTTCTCTGAGAACCATGACCCTGCATCTAGGCTCCTGATATAGTCGATTGTTTTTTCGAAGACAAAGCCCTCGCCGTTTGTTGTCCGTTTAAGGGAAGGATCATGGATACATACGATTGCTCCGTCCCGTGTCCTATACACGTCTGTTTCTACAAAGTCTGCCCCGTCTTTTATGGCTTGCTCAAAGGCCGGCAATGTGTTTTCGGGCGCCTTTGTGCTTGAGCCTCTGTGGGCTACAATGAATATTTTTCGTGCCACATCCCATTAGAGAACGTGTTATCCAAAAAAATTATTGTTCACTTTATTTGTTCTGCCAATGCTTCTAGGCATTCATTATTTACCTTGAAGTTCAATGGTTCAGGGAGGTCTTCTCTGACACCTACTCTACGACTTCTAAGGACACATTTGTCTTCTATTGCTAGGTAGTCGAGTATCTTTAGTCGGGAGTCTTCACGGCAAAGAAAACATCCGTGAAGAGACTTATCGATGGAAAGATACCTTGTAAGCCTTCCTGGCCCAAATATCGGTCTAAAAATGTTAAATTCCTCTCCTTGTCTTTCCACTGGCAGAATCGATCTTACAAGGACGGCCCCGTATTCTCCCGGAGGATGTGCAACAATGTTTAGGAGCCACTGTCTATGGATACCGTAGACAAGAGCCGTGCATACAGGGCCCCTCATTACTTCTGCGAGGTTTCCTCCCCTGCGGGCTCGTGACGCGGGGTCTTCTATGCCGAAATAGGGCTCTGTCTCTATAATGATACCCATGCGTTGAGAGTCTGTGTTGTAGAGTATTTTTCCCAAGAGTTCCCTCGCTACAATTTGTGGGCTTCTCTCGTAGAACCACTTTTCAAGCATTTTGAAATTCATTTTAACCATTAGGGGCAACAATGAGAGTAGATTAATTTTTATGTTTTATAAAACTCAACTAAAATTTTGTTCTTTGGTAAATTTCAAATTCCACTTAAAACCACTTTAATCCTTATTTCCAACTTATTTTACAATGTACCCTGGTGAAAAACAATGAACAAAACAATAGCTGCACTGGTAATAGCCCTACTAGTAGTGACACAGGTCTTCGCATCAACGATAGTAGTATCCCAGCCAGGAACAACAGACCAAGAAAAACTCAGCAGACACATTAGCTTCCTATATAACCAAACAGTTAGGCTGGAGAACTTCATCAACTCCCACGTAGCGAATGAAACAAAGAAACAAGAACTACTGGGAGAAATATCAAGTGTCAAGAACATCCTCGACCAAGCTAAGAACACGCTTGCCGCTGGCGACTTAAACCAGACAAGGGAGCTTATTAGGCAAGCATCATCCGAGCTAAGAGCGATAGCTCTCCAGCTTACAAAAGAGATTAGGGAACGCGCACAAGAGAGAAAACAAAGATTCATAGAGGCTGAGATAAGAGCCCTCACCAACCAGGTCGCAGCATTGTCAAGGGTGGCTGAAAAATTCAAGAGCCTCGGAGCTGATGTGTCTAACGTTACAAGCCTCCTTACCAGCGCCTCGAACCTACTCAGCCAAGCACAGACATCCCTAAAGAACAATGACACCACGAAAGCTTTACAGCTCCTAGCACAAGCACGGGAACAAATAAAACAGGCAGAGAAATCTATACGGGACCTAGCGACACAGCTTAGGGCCAGACAGGTACAAAAAGACTTGGAACATTTTGTCAACGCTACGCAACGTATATATGAGAGACTTGAAAAATTCGCCCCAAACATTGCCCAGATGTTTAAGAACTGGAGCGATACCAGGATAAAGGAGGCCCAGTCCCTGATATCACAAGGAAAAAATGTGGAGGCCCTATTGAAGCTACGCCAAAGCTTCTTCGAGATGAACCATGTCGTCGCCGGTCTAATGGAGCTTGGAAGAGTGGAAACCACACTTCGAGAAACTGAGAATATTGCCAAGGTTATCCGCACATGCAACGCCACTTTGGCGTCCCTAATTGATAGCAAGGTACAAGAGATACGGGTTGCCACGAATAACAAGGACCTGCAGAAGGTCCACGAGCTTATGGGCGAGCTTAGACAGCTAATAGCACAGTCAAGATTTGCATGCAGACCGGCTAGGAAAAAATAAAATATTTTTTCTTTTCTATTTTTATAGGCCTAGAATCTTTCTTATCCAGTTTACTAGATTTTCGAACGCCAGGCTTATCTTCAGCAAGATGTCTTGTATCCAGTCACCAATGTTTTTGCTGGGTTGCGGGTTGCTTGGAGCGCTAGGTGTCTGGCTGGGCTGGCTTGGTGTAGTTGATTCTCCTTGCTTTGGCTGTTGGACTGTTTCCTTGAGATTAATGGTTTTAAGCAGGTCTTGGACGAGTTCTCCAAGCTGTGAGCTCAGCTTCAAATATGCCAGGCGATCCTGTAGCTCGGCGCCGCTAGACTGGTTTAGATAGTATATTGAGGCAATCATGTCTGGATATGTTGACGCGACTGCCATGGCGTTTTTCCTCGAGACTTCTGTATAGGGATCTTTTCCTGATGCCTGTGCCTGGAAGTAGAGCATGGCCGCCTCTGCCAGTGCAATGCTTCTAGCAGCCGCTATTGCGGCGAACAGTGGCTTCTTGGAAGAGTAGAGGCTGGTTGCCAGCGTATAGTATATCTGTGAAGAGTCGATTAATGTTAGGTCTCCACCAGCCTCGCTGAGTACTGAGTATATGTATGGCCACGTACTCCTAGCTACTGAGATATATGTTGCAGCTACCTGTGAAGAGTCTGGTAAAACCCCTGCCTGTAGACCGTTGCTCCAGGCTTTTGCTTCATCTATGAGGGCCGACGAAAAAGCTATGTTTTGAAGGGCTGTTGATGGGTCTGTATTCCACATGTTTGCTGACTCGTTGTATAGTTTGAGTGCCTGGACTGTCTTGTCTATTGAGAGCGTAAGGATGTTGAGTTCTAGGACGTTTCTGGGTGCCTTGTTGCTTAGTTCATCAATTGTTGCAGTTATCTGGTCCGAGATGGCCTGCACTTGTTGGTCTAGCTGTACATTTGAATAGTAGTCTACTAAGAGCTTTATCCATCTAGAGATGGCTATGCTTGATGTGAGTAGCGAAATGGATGATACATCTCTGGTGGATGCCCGAGACAAGTAGCTTTTTGCATATCTATCCAAGTAAGAGTTCAGGGTGGACTTGCCGACGCTTGTCAGCCTCGATGCGTTGACTTTTGTGTATGCCTCGTTAAGCTCCCTTTGTGCAATCTGTGTGAGCTGGCTTCTAACCTTATCTATAATCTTTATAGCATCGCTACTCAGATATGGTGCTGTGGTATAGCTTGCAGGAATTTTGACGCCGAAAAAGTAGTACAGAGCATCAGTCAGAGTGGTGACCTCGACAACCCTGAGACCCCAATTCTTGTGGGCGTAGTCCGTAAGATTGATGACTACCGGCTGGGTTGTGTAGTAGCGGAAGGGTCCAATTCTCTTTACAACTGTCTGGTACTGTGTGACAATGCTCTGTCCAGGGGGGACAAGAAATATTTTTGCACCAGCCTGGGCCACTGCCTGGGCCTTCTCGTATACACCTCCGACTGGACCCACTGTGCCGTCTGGGGAGATCATTCCTGTAACTGTTACAGAGCGGTTTATGGGCTTGCCTGTTAGGGCCGAGTAGACCGCGATCGACATGGCCACTCCTGCACTTGGACCCCCAATGATTACCGCGTCTCCCTGGACTTTGAAGTAGTAGTTGTAGTTGGAAAAGTTGAGACCAAGAAGCCTCGTAACTACCCTGGCAGCCGCTGTAGCGGCGCCCTGGAAGTCTTCCTGTGTGAGTGAATAAGTCGACACGTACACGTCTCCCCATCCCTCGGTCACAAATACGGAGATGTTTGTAGCGGAGCCTATCATTCCTGTCGAGGTTTGTGCCACTGCCGGCGCTAGTATCCAGGCGGAGCCAATTATCTTGAGTTGGCCCTGGGACGGCGCTGACAAAGAGGTAGGGACAAGGCTCAGCAGGAAAATCACTAAAATTATTGGTGCAAACAGCTTTCTATAGCTCATATGTGTGAAAGGACACTACACGATATTTAACGGTTATGTACTTGAAGACTACTCTGGGGGGCACATAAATTTATCTCCCAGAACAATATGTAACATAGATATGATTGTTGAGGAATACTCATTCGGCAAAATCCGCGTACACGGAAAGACATACACTAACGATGTAATTGTTACCCCTGAGAAAGTAGTATGCGAAAAGTGGTGGAGGAAAGAGGGCCACAAAGTTTTCCTTGAAGACATTAAGCAATTTTTGCTAGAATACTCTCCCAGGATAGTCGTTTTTGGGACAGGTTACCATGGACTTGTCAAGGTACAGAGGGAAGTTTACAGTTTCTTAGAGGAAAAAGGCATAGAGATATACGCTCTGCCGACACGTGACGCGGTTAGGCTATTCAACGAGATAGCTACACGTGAAAAGAGCATTCTCGGCGCTTTCCACTTGACGTGTTGAGGCTAGAAAAATACTTAAGGATGGTAAAACAATTTCTAATGGGATGAAGAGGGGACAAAGCTCGGCTCCCCGTGAAGAAGCCGCTACTGTCTGACCGGCACGCTAAATTTTACATACTGCAATAGTGTATTACATTTTTTGCTAGAAGGTATCCTGTCCTTGGTGCTTTGTTAAGTATTCTTCAGGACTCAATATCTCAAAAATGCCTTAAGTCAAGAATTATCAAATTCTCATTCTCGTTTTCCTAATAATATCATCTACAGAGTCTGATCCGAAAAATTCTAATATGTGCTTCCTGGCTTCCTCCACGTCTATTTCAAAGGTGTCTCCTGGTCCCAGGTCTTGTCGAGAAGACCCTTCAATAGTCAACTTAAACATTGATACGGGGATCCTCGACGAAACTGAGTAAGCTAGTAGTAACCGTCGTGTGGCTTCGGCTACTGCCTCACTCCTAGACTGAAAGTAGCCTTTAGCCACAAGATTGTCAAGTTCCTGGACTAAGAGTTCAGGTAAACGCACACGTAATAAAGCATTCTTTTTTCTCATACTATAGATGACCCTCTAGTCTTCAGTTTTTATGCTATCTTTCTGTGTGTATTATAGTTTACTTATTCAGCAAAGTTCCCGTCTGTTGAGATGTATAGATACCTATCCTTGAAGCCTCCTCTCTAAATTGTTGTGACTGCAGTAGACTTATGAAATCTCTTATAGCATCTTTTCTGAGAAGCTCTTTTCTTGTCGCGAAGTCGAACTTTTCCCTAGCTAAAGGTATGAACTCGAGTCCTAGTTCATCTGCAACCCACCTGGGGCCAATTGTTACGTCTGCCTTTTTCATGAGCACAGCTAGAGATGCCTCTCTATGGGAATAATATTCTGAACTATAGCCCCTAATTCTGCGTGTCAAGGCTTGGATCGGAGAGCCTATTTCCTTGGAGATTTCCCTTAATAGGTATTGGGTAAAGAGATGGGTGCCGCTTCCTTTATTCCTGTTTGCCAGTACAACGTCGCTTCGTAGGAGATCCTTTGGGCTCTGAATGTTTTTTGGATTTCCTTTTTCCACGATGAATCCTATTTCTCTCCAGTATCCATGTATCAATACCAGGCCTTGGTACAGTTTTTTCCTCAAGACATTTGTGTTGTATTCTCCTGTCTCTGGGTCTATGATATGTATTCCTGCAAGGTCAGAGTAGCCATTTACTAATAGCTCTAGGCCGAGCTGTGAGCCCACTTTCAAATATTCAGCCACTTTTCCTTTTTCTTCATATAGGTGGATAAGGAGCTCAACCCCTGGACAGTCGCTTCCAGAGATTCTTAGGGTTGGCGAGAGGTCTGTTTCCCTTATCCTTTTCTGGACAAGCTTCGAGAGTACTCTGTACTTCTCAGTTAGTATTTGCGCTTGTAGTGTTAGGATGACTTTTCCTCCGCCGAGCCCGCCTTTCTCCCTTTTTACGAGGTAGAAGCCAAGCTCGTCCTCCATTCTTTTTATTCTTAGCCAGATCGTCCTGTAGCTGACGTTAAGCTCTGCCGATACCCTTCTAATAGATCCTTTTTCCCGTATAGCTTCCAGCAACTCTAGATCTTCTTGTGTTATTTTATGACCGGAGACTTCGAGTTCCACGTTTACTATTGGCTTTGCGTCTTTAAGCTCACGTAAGAGTCGCATCGTTTCAGCATTCGTCAAGACCAATCAATAGATAATCCCTTGTACAAATATAATAATTCAACGAGCCACATGATCCAGAAAATTTCTCCCAGGTTTTCTAGAGGAAACACTAAACGAAACTATATCCACTTCAAAATTTCTTCTTCAGATATCTGACCGCTAAATCTCTCCTTTATTTTTCCAGAGACTAAGACATAGAGATCATCTGCAATTTTTTTAGCCTCTGTGATGCTGTGGGAAACAATTACCGCGTAGCAATTTTTCTCCTTTACATATCTCTTTACAATGTCTTGGACAATCTCTGCAGTATTAGGCGCGAGGCTGGCCGTGGGCTCGTCGAATAATAAGATTTCTGGGTTAAGGGCTAGTGTCCTGCCGATTGCTAAGAGCTGTTTTTGTCCTCCCGAGAGCCTATGTGCATTTATCTTGGCATATTCTTTGAGCCTAAGCATTGAAAGTATGCTTTCTGTTGTCTTTTTTGCCTCTTCTTTTGATGCCCCTCTAAGTCTCAGGGGAAGGTAGATATTATTGAAGATGCTAGCAGAGAGAACTGGGGGCCTTTGAGGGAGATAAGCAATTTTCTTCTGCAAGCTTCTCTTTTCAAGTTCGTTATCAAAGTCTATGGGCGAATCATCTATTTCTAGGCGTCCATCGTCGGGAGGAATAAGGAGTGCTAGTATCTTTAGGAGGGTGGATTTACCCGAGCCATTGGGGCCCATAATTACGGCGATTCTACCCCTGTGGGCCTCGAGAGAAACATTGTCTAGTATCCTTGTTTTCCCAAAATATTTTACAATGTTTAATGCCTTAATCACTTCTTTCACCCATTCTGTATCTCAGTAGAAGGACGACAGCATTTATAGCGAAATAGACAAGAGTGAGCACTAGCCCTAGCCACAGCACTGTGTCAAACTCTCCACTATTTGTGTAGTAAACTATCGCAGTCGTGAGAACCCTTGTATAGTACCTTATATTGCCGCCCACTATTATTACGGCTCCAACCTCTGAGACAGCCCTCGAAAACGCTGCCAGAACACCACTAATGATGCCTGTTCTAGCCTCGTTTATAAGCAACAAGACTTCGTAGTGAGCCGGCAGGGCTAGTGATTTAATGTATTCCCTGAGTTCTCGAGGTAGAGATTCCACCGCAGATATAGCCAGCCCTGTCACGATGGGTAAAGTTAGGAGGAATTGTGCTATAATCATCGCCGCCGGCGTAAATAAGACCCCAAGGAAGCCCAGTGGCCCAGACCTAGACAGAAGGAGGTAAAGTATGAGGCCCAAGAGAACAGGCGGAGTACCCATTAAGGTGTTAATCAGTGTGATAGTGAGTTTCTTCAGTTTAAACTCGCTTGTAGCTATATATGCGCCCAGCCATACCCCTATGATTGACGAAAGAACAACGGCTACGCCAGATACTTGGATTGATAGCAAAGTAATCTGTATTAGCTCTGCTATATCCATTTGTCTCCCACTCTTCCTTAACTCCTGGAGAGGAGCTCCCTGTAAAATCTCACCTGTCCACTTTCCTCGTCGTACTCGTATGGGTCGTATATGCCTAGACTAGTCAAGTTTCCAAAGCAAACATTGAACAGCTTTGCTCCATCTTTAGTGTAGGTCCCAATGATTTTTTGTCCCTCGGGAGACACAAGAAAAGATACGAACAGCAGGGACTCGTTGTAGTGAACATTTGGAAACTTTTTTGGATTGACTGGTATCGCCCTGTAGAGATTTAGGTATAATGGGTCGCCTTCACTCAAAATTACCAAATTTACTTTGTCTTTGAAAACTAGGAAAGTAGACCTGTCACACAGCGTGTATGCGCGAAGTTGATCGGCAATCATCAGGGTCTGGGACATCCCCTGGCCTGCTTCCTTGTACCAGGATTTTCCAGAGGGATCCACCCCCGCCATTGCCCATAACGATAGCTCCCGGAGATTTGTTCCCGACTTGTCTCCCCTAGAGACAAATATGGCCCTACCCTGCTCTCCTGCCTGGAATATTCTCTTAAAGGCCTCTACAGCTCCTTTGGACCCTTTTACACCCGCAGGATCCTCTGGCGGACCCACCAGCACGAAATCATTATATGCGAAAGTAACTCCGTGAACCCCATAGCCCTCCGAGATGAAGCGGTCTTCTAGATCTCTATTATGAACAATTATTAAGTCCGTGTCACCCCTTTTACCTAGCTCAACAGCTTGTCCCGTACCGACTGCAACCCATGTGACCTCTATCCAGGGGTACTTGTCCTCGAAACTCTTCTTAACTACATCTAGAAGGCCCGTCGCGTCGAGACTCGTAGTTGTAGCTATCCTAAGGACTACGTGCTTACGAGATGTTAGAGTCCAGGTGGTGTTTTGCCCATTTGCTTGGAATGAGGGAGCTAGAGATGTTTCATGGATTTTCGAGATAAAAAATTGAGAAATTAAAGAGCCAACGATAAGTCCGAGGACGAATGAACCTAGCCAAAACATTAGACGGTAACCTTCCATATTTAACCAATACCGTTATTATTTTTGTTACACTTCTATTTATAATTATCTATGTTTATCTACCTAAGAACAAGAAAAAGGGTTAAGTATTTACTTGTAATTTCAGGAAATTTGTGTGACTTGTATGTTGAAAGAAAGCCGAACGTATTCTGTCAGAGACATGGAAAACATGAGTATTAATGAAGTCATTGCCTATCTCTCTTCTAGCGAGGAGGGGTTATCTTCTGAAGAGGTTTCACGTAGGCTCAAGGAGTATGGATTTAACGAGGTTCCAGAAAAGAAAAAGAATCCATTGCTCGAATATTTGAAGCGTTACTGGGGGCCGCTTCCCTGGCTTATGGAGATAACGATTATCACTTCTATTGTTGCAGAAAAGATCCTTGAAGCTGAGATAATTGCCTTTCTCCTGGTTCTGAATGCAACAATAGGTTTTCTCCATTCAAGATCCTCGGAGAAAACGGTACAATTACTCAAGAAAAAGCTCTCGGTTAAGGTTAGCGTGCTAAGAGACGGAAAGTGGATAGAGGTAGATGCAAGGGAACTCGTGCCAGGCGACATTATTTTTCTAAGGATTGGAAGCATCGTGCCAGCGGACGCAAAAGTTATCAACGGCAATATGCTTGTCGACCAGTCTGCACTTACAGGGGAGTCTCTGCCAGTAGAGGTTGGACCGGGAGGAATAATTTATTCTGGCTCCATAGTGAAGAGGGGAGAAGCTAGGTGCATTGTTGTTGCTACTGGCACAAAGACATATTTTGGTAAAACAATTGAGCTTGTAAAAGAGGCAAAGACAACTTCAATGCAGGAAGAAGCCGTCCTCAAAATTACACGTTACATGCTTTATGCTGGGCTAGTAGCCCTCGCAGTCTCAATTCCTATAGGAATAATGGAGAAGTGGAGCGTATTTTCCCTAATAGACTTAGCCGTAGTCTTCCTTATGTCATGTGTCCCTGTGGCTTTGCCAGCAGTATTAACAATAATGCAGGCTTATGGTTCAATGGAGCTTTCTAGGAGAAACGTTTTAGTGACTAGGTTAAGCGCAGTTGAAGACATCGGTGCCGTCAATGTTGCCTGCCTTGATAAGACGGGAACAATAACCCTCAACCAGCTGGAGGTTGTCGGTGTTAAAGGCTATGGCTTCACAGAGAAAGATGTAGTTCTATACGCTGTTTTGGCGTCTCGAGAAGAGGCCCATGATCCATTAAACGATGCAATTATAACGTATGGTAAGAGAATTGGTGTCACAAGAGATCTATGCAAGGAGCTAAGCTTTACTCCTTTTGAACCATCTTTGAAGAGGTCTGAGTGCGTTGCGCTCTGCGGCAACGAAAAGGTTAGGGCTATCCTTGGTGAGCCAAAAACTGTCTTATCTCTATGCACAAATAATGAGCACCTTAAAGATAAAGTTCTCCAAGACATCGAGGAAGCTTCAAGGAAAGGTGCACGAACCCTTGCAGTAGCTGTCCAAAGAGGCGATTCACGGGAAGTCACATTTGCTGGACTTATCCACCTTATGGATCCGCCTCGCCCGGATGCGCGGGAAATGATACTTAAGCTTCGCGAACACGGCGTGAGGCCAGTCATGCTTACGGGGGACAATGTAGCTATAGCTAAGGAGATTGCAAGAAACGTAGCTATTGGTGAAAGGATTTTTTCAGTACGTGAGATTATGTCTAAGGACGTAAAACTCGAAGATATTATTGATGAGGCTGATGGTCTAGCAGAGGTATATCCTGAAGACAAATTCAACGTAGTAAAGGCTCTACAATCTAAAGGCTATAGAGTAGCCATGACTGGTGACGGAGTAAACGATGCACCTGCACTAAGCCAAGCAGAGGCTGGTATAGCCGTTAAACAAGCTACGGACGCGGCAAAAGCGACTGCAAGCCTCGTTTTGCTCGAGGATGGATTATCCGTCATAGTTGATGCAATTACAGTTGGGAGAATCCTGCATCAAAGAGCCTTAACCTGGGTTATAAACAAGATTACTAAGACACTCCAGACCATCCTCGTAATCCTCGTAGGAATGCTTTGGTTAAGAAAAATGACTATTACACCTATGGGGATGGCCGTCCTTCTGCTCGCCAACGACTTTTTAACAATGACTATTTCGACTGATAATGCTCGGCCATCAATGAAGCCTGCCACGTGGAATGTGAAAAATATAATGATTTTCTCGCTCCCCTTATCTATAGCGATGCTCATACCACCAGTGATTGTCACATATATCTCCCTCTCCGTGCTTAACTCATCTTGGAATGCTACCGTTTCTGCCGTGCTATTGTCACTCATCTACACGAGTCAAGTGAGAATACTTATGGTTAGGGAAAGGAAATGGCTATGGTCTTCTAGACCTGGGAGAGAACTAACTATTTCATTGCTCGGTACATTGATTGTTTTTACTCTCCTCGCTTATACTGGTATAATCTTTACGGAGCTAACTCCAAACCTTCTCTTAGTAGTTGCCACTACTTCATTGATACCTCTAGCCTTTGAACCCCTAAAAGTATATCTTGCAAAGAAATATTTTTAAATGACTCGTTTTTATAAATATCTTTAAAGATAAACTATAACTATGAGAAAATCTTTTAATTAATGATTAGTATGACTGTATATGTTATTAAAAGAGACGGCTCAAAGGAAGAATTCGCTCCTGAAAAAATTGTTGTTAGTTGCCTAAAGGCTGGTGCACCCCTGGATGTAGCTAGGAGAATAGCTAAAATTGTGGAGGGGGACATTCTTAAAAGTAATGTGACAGAGGTTTCTACGAAAGAAATTATGAAAGAAGTGTTGACTCTTCTCAAGAAGGAGAACGAGGAGTGGTACAGGAACTGGATTATATTTGACAAGGCTGTAAAGAGACGCTCAACAGAAAAAGAAATTTCAAAGTAAGCCGAGTAAAATCAAAAATATATTTCTTTTTTCGTATTTCACTCTAACGTATAATTTTATATCCATCATTGCGAGCCGTAATTTTGTTCTTCCTTCATGATGAAGCAACATTTATAAAGTGCGAGACATCACTGAATAAGGTTGCAAAGGCATGCGTTCACAGGATGTAGCTCTCTCGGCCTTAATTGCGGCTCTATATGCCGTTCTCGTAGTTGTTCTCCAGCCAATTTCTTTCCTGGCTTTCCAGGTTAGACTCGCTGATGCATTGCTCCCTCTTTCCATGGTTTATGGGTTCCCGGTGGCTGTCGGCGTCAGTCTGGGATGCTTCGTTGGAAACTTTTTGGCCGCTCCGTGGGGGAGCTTGTCTTTATCAATGATTGATGCGGTGTTTGGATCTATTGCTAACTTTGTGGCGAGTATGTTGGCTTATTTGATTGCTAAGAGGGGAGCGGGGATTAAGCTTAAGATTTGGGGCGCGGCGTCAGAGGCAGTTGTAGTCTCTATTATCGTGGGTACTTATCTCAAGTTTTTGCTCGAGTGGGCTATGGGTATTGATCTCCCACTGATATTGTCAGTGCTAGGAGTTTTAGGCGGCTCCATTGTTTCGATTGTTATTATTGGTGTCCCAGTAGCTGTAATTGTTGAAAAGAATTTTCCACGTCTTAAATAAAAAACCGTAACTCATGCTAAGCTTTATATTCAGGGTTTTTATTTATTATGTATGACTCAACAAACAATTGACCCGGGAAATGTACTGTCTAGAGCAATAGATTTTTCCGTGAAGCTGACAAAAGACGTTGGCAACCTGTTGATCTTGATTGTCCTGTCAATTATACCAATTGTTAACTTTATTGTTATAGGCTACTTTGCAGAAATAGTTTGGCAAAATCCCGAGGAGCCGCCGAAGCTAGAAACATCGAGACTGGGTGAATATTTCGTAGAGGGTCTCAAGGTTATCCTAATATCGCTGGTCTACTTCATCGTCCCCCTTCTCTTAATAGGTATCGGCATGGTTACCAGCGGGGCCTTCCATCCAATGGGAATGACTGGCATAGGTTTCCTCAGGCTACTGGCTGGAGGAATATTTTTCTCGCTGGGCTTTATACTCTTGCTTGCCATTGCTTTCATTGCTTACCCACTTCTGGGAATAATTCTAAGAACTGGTGATGCCTCAAAGATATTTGCCTTCGGCGAAGCATGGAGCCTTATTCAGACAATTGGTCTGGGTAACTACCTAGTCATTTTAATAGCGCTCCTCATTATCAATCTAATTGTTTCTGCACTTGGCAACATAGTAGCATTAATCCTGTCACCGTTTCTCATGGCTATAACCTTCAAAGCATTAGCCATAATAGTTGATACAAGATATCCTGCACGCCCCTAAATTATTTCTTTTTTCTCCTCTGGCTTGAAAAGCTCTTTGGGGAGAAAAGCTCTATAGAGCTCTTCCAAGAATTCCCTCTGGATCCTTACACGTTTCTTGACTTTTTCAATAAACCTTTTTGTATCCACAATTAATAATATTCCTGCCTTGGATATAAATCTGATGTATCTATCGTTCATGCATAGGCCCGCTTTCCGGAACCCAGTAAGTTTTATTACGTGTCCCATGTTCTCTGTCTAGGTCTAAATGGCTAGCACAAACCAGACTATCGTAAAGCCTGTGCCTCTAGGGTGGCTTGGTAGCTACCTCAGAATAATTGCCTTACTCCTCACCGGCGTAGCAACAAGTTTCTCGGAGACCTTAACATGGCTACCCCTAGGCTATTTGGGTCTGACCAGCATTGTTTTTGGAAAAACTACAAATATGGAGAGGCTACTGGTGCTACTCTATTATTTAACTTTCCTCGTCCCAAACTTTGGCATAGAGGGGCTTCAGCAATTTCTCCCCAGCATAGTATTGTCTTTTACGTCTTTAGTATTTCTCGTCCTCTTGAACATTGAGGCACATAATACTATTTACATTCTGGGAGCCAACGAACTAGTGATTAACGGCTTGAGTGTTGAAGACTTATCTTTTAAGAGTAGAAAAGTAGACCTTTCAAGCGAATATCTTATTAGAACAAAAAATCAACTTTCTAGCCGTTTCACTCGTACCCCTTTCCAGGAGATAGAGATTTTTACAGAGGAAAGGGTTTACAAACTACGAGGTGTCCCTAAGAAGGCGAGGATTGAGGATAGGCTGAAAAAGAGGGCGTCAGCGAAACGAGTCCCGAGAAAAGAAAGGTTGCCTATCGCGGAGAGAATGTCTGATGGGCTTGAAAATACAAAACCAGAAGAGAGGAAGGCTGGCAAAGATAACGAAGATACGTATAAAGCAAGGAAAAATCTCATTGACGATTTTCTGCCGTGAGGTGTAAATATGAGGGAAAATCTAGATTCAAAGATAAGGAGGGTTTTTGGACCTGTAGCAATAAACAAGAAGATATCAAACAATGCCTCGATTGCCAGAATACCTAGATTTATCTCAGAGTACCTGATAAGCTATAAGTGCGGGGACAAACAGGACGCCTCCTGTATCTCTAGTCTCTCTAGATACATAGCCGAGCTTTATCCTGAACCTTCTCAGCGCGACCTATTCCTAAGCAAGCTTAAGGAAGACGGCCAGCTCAAGCTGTTAGACGAATTTAAAGTCAGGGTCGACTTGAAAAACAACGCATACATACTGGAGATCCCATCGCTACAGATTTTCGACGCGTATGTAAACGATGAAATTGTCAAGAAAAACGAGAGGATATTCTCTGGCCTATGGGGGATAGGCCTCCTCTATTATTCTCCTGACGCCTTGAAGACTAAGAGAAGCATGACACCCATCGTTTTGGAGGATTTCAGGCCGTTCCAGGCTTCCTATGTTGACTTGAATCTCTTCCGTGAGGGGAGGCGTTATTTTAGTCTTGAAGAATGGAGAGACCTGCTCGTGACAAGCATAGGGCTTAACCCAGAAGCATATTCACCACTCCAGAAAACATTGCTCCTGTTTAGGCTCGTCCCAGCAATTGAGACAAACGTAAACCTTTTGGAGCTCGGACCGAGGGCTACTGGGAAGACGTCGCTCTACAGAAACACAGTCTACTATGCGAGGATCTATGCAGGGGGCACAATTACTCCTGCCCGCTTGTTTTTCGATGCTAGGCTCTCTATCCCAGGAGACCTGGCTCTCCATGACATACTTGTCTTCGACGAGATAAGCAAGGTGAAGCTTCAAAACCCAGACGAGCTTGCGTCCAAGCTGAAGGACTACATGGTCGACGGCTTCTTTGAAAGAGGAGCACTGAAAAGAGCACACAGCACATGTTCACTTGTCTTCGTAGGCAACATAGACATGGAAAAAGTCCAGGACGTGGGATCCGTACTAAGCTACCTACCAGGCTTTATGCATGACTCTGCCTTCCTCGACAGGATACATGGGTTTATCCCTGGCTGGGAGCTTCCAAAAATAATGAAGAGCGAGGTTTCCCTAGCTTCTGGCTATGGGCTGGCCTCCGACTATTTGGCAGAGGTTCTACACAGATTTAGGTCTGAGTCTGCCGAGGGAGTCGTAAACGAGCACTTTGAACTCATTGGCAACTATACGATACGTGACGAGAAAGCCGTGAAAAAATTGTTGTCAGGAATGATTAAGCTATTCTTCCCAAATTATGAATTTGACAATAGGGAACTTGCAGAACTAGCTACGCTTGCCACAGATCTACGAAACAGGGTTGCAAGGCTCCTCACAAGGATGTCTCCCCAAGAGTTTCCTGAAAAAGAGTTAGGTATTAGGGTTAGGGGCTAAGCTCCTTGAATGTGTTTGGTAGCGCGAGCTACTTTAATGCTTGGTTGCTAGGAAAAAAAAGAAAAAATTATTTTGTTTTGGTTTTTCCTATCGCTTTCAGAAGCTCCACCATTAAGCCGAGACCCTTCTGGACGTCTGGGTCCGACATTGCACGCATAAGGCCGGTAATGCCAACTGGTTTAGGTTCACGGGATAGAGCCTCTAGTGCGGCCTTTATGACGGGCATGTTTCCTTTTATGGCTTCAACGTCTATTGAGCCTGCAAGATCTAGGAGGTCGTCTATGTGGTCTAATAGTTTAAGTGTGCCCGGAGTCATTAAGAGCTCGGACAGTCTCCCAATGAATTCTGGGTCGAGTAGGTCTCGTATGGTGTCTAGCAGGCCTAGCTCGTTCATTTTAACGAGCATGTCTAGGAATTTTTCTAGCGCCTCTCTCCTTTCCTTGGTCAATATTGTTTCCACCTTTACCACCCTTCACCTTTTCTAATCATCTCGTCTGTTGCCTCAAAATATGCCTTAAATACTGGGCTCCAGAACTCTGGATACCTAATTGCACTCCAGTACGTGGCAACAAAGAGATCCTCCATTAGCCTCTTGAATTTGGAAAAGCGTACAGGGATCGGCGGATGGTCATAATCGCTTATAACGAATAGCCCTTTCCCGTCAGTTATTAGGGGACAATTTGTCCTGCCACTGTACCTAGCATCGATGCCCTGGAGCCTTGCAGCTACAACCTCTGCCTGTAGGTGTGCTGTTACTCCGCTCTTAGAGGTTGGCGCGTTTGTGCAGTCTCCAATGGCGAATGCGTCGTCGAAGCCTTCTACCTTGCTTGTGTATTTGTCTATTTTTATGTAGCCGTTTCCATCCTTGACGCTTTCAGGAGTAACCATGTAGCTGGGACCCCTATGGGGCGGTATAACTGTTGCAACATCAAAGGAGAGCTCTTCGCCCTCAAGGCTTATTATCTTCTTGTTGTCTAGATCAATCTCGTTGGCTGTAAAGAAGGTATGTAGCTCGATTCCCCTCGCATTGAGCTCGGGCTCAATAATGTCGGCAATCGTTTTGGATGGATACGCGTGTGGCACGGGAACAGCTAGGACAACTTTCACCTTGTTGCTTAGGCCCCTCTTTGAAAATAGCTCCCAAGAAAGAAATGTTCCCTTGTGGGGTCCCGGGGGACACTTGTAGATTGGGTCAGCAACAGCAATAACGAATCTGCCTGAATTCATTCCCAAGAGCGTCTTGTAGAGTTTCTCAGCATTTTCAGGTGAAGAATAAAAGTCTCCATAGGTTTCTAAAAGCTTCCTATGCCCAGGCAGGGCATCGTAGTCCAGCTCTGCCCCAGTTGCGAAAACAACGTAGTCGTAGCCTAGCTGCTTCCCATTTTTCGTCTTCACAGACCTGTTCTGCAAATCTACCTCTACAACCTCGTCCTGGACAAAATCTACATGAGGCTTCAGAAGCTCTCTCAATGGCCTTAGAAACTTTTCCTTTTTGACACCTTTGAACGCTATCCATAGATTCCCAGGCTGAAAGAAATGTAGAGGACTCTTGTCAACAACTGTCACTTGGAACTCTTCACGTGGCAAGAGGTTTGCGAGGATTGCTCCGCCTCCTCCGCCACCTAGAATAACAACTTTTTTCATACAAAAACACCAAACACAAAAAAATTACTTTTTAGCTACGACCTTTATTTTGGCAGTTATTACTCCTCCTTCCTTCTTCAGCTCCAGCAACTCGTTCTTCGTTCTCTCTATCCATGCCTTTACATCTGGCTCGAAGCCGGGGTCAGTCGCCATCACTATTATGACGTCTCCATTGTTTGCGTTCCTATATGCCCTTGTCAACGCTGAGATGGGTCCTGGGCAGGCCATTCCTCTAGCGTCAACAGTTATTTCTGGCATGTCTATGGACCCTTTAGATGAATATTACTTCGTATTCCGCTGTCTCTTTCATGAAGAAAGTTGCTCCCACAATGTCGTCCACGATTGGGTCGAGGTGTTCTTTCTTTATACCCAGCATCTCAGCCATTAGGCTACAGACGTAAACTTTTACATCTCCTGTCTCCTTGGCCTCTTTAACCATGTCGTACCAGCTTGGTGCCTTTAGTTTTTCCATGCCTTGGAGCAGTGCGGGAACCATGTCCTCAAATTCCTTTGGGAAACGTGGCTGGGGCTTGTTTTTGGTAAAGTAGGGTGTTGCAAAGCCTGTTACAAAGATCCTTACGGGGACACCTAGGTTTGCAGCTGTTTGTGTTAGTACTCCTAGTGGTATGAATTTGTCGGCGGTTCCTGAGAACATTATTATTGCTAATCCTTTTGTCATGTTTGGTCGAGTTTATATCATGATATGGTAATATAAAAATCATTATGTAAAGTTTTATACTTAAATTTGTTTTAACTGGTTATTTAGAAATAAAAATGATAAAAAAACCTGCGAACACTACTCAACTATGCTCGAAACCTTGCTTTTAAATTCTATGAAGGCTTCGAGGATAAGCTTTGAGACAGCTTCAAAGTATTCTCGGGAGCCTTGGTCCTTGAATTCTGTCTCTCCCTCTTTCTCCGAATAATTGATGATCGTGCCGGGGGTTGGATATGCCCTGATGCCATTGGAGTAAACATATATGGACTTTGGGTCGTAGAGCTTCTTCTTGACAAGGTTTGGAAAGGTTGCAAGGATCATTGCTGTCTCGTCTGTTGCGGCGTGGCCGCCTTCTTTTCCAAGTATTTTCTGTGTTAGTCCTTTTTCCCTTGCTAGGGTCCACCAGTCTACGACCATGACTGCCATTCTGAGGTTAAGCCAGGCGTTCCTAGCGGCGTTTTCTAGTGCCTGTGTGTTTCCGCCGTGCCCGTTTAGTATTAGGGCGTATTTGAAGCCGTGCATTTTCATGCTTTCGAGTATCTGGTAGACGTATTGTTCCAGTGTTTCTGGTTTTATCCTAATCGAGCCTGTGTAGCCGTGAAGGCTTGTGGTTACGCCATAATAGATGGGGGGCAGAAGTATTGCTTTGAGTTTTTCTGCTATATATTCTCCCATCGCGATTGGGATCAGTGCATCTGTACCTAGGGGGAGGTGGGTGCCGTGCGGCTCTATTGTCCCTACGGGTAGAATGAAGGTGTCTATTCCTTCTTTTTTGATGAATTCTTCTAGTTCCTTGTATGAGAACTCTTCAAGTTTGAATGGTGGCATTTTAATCAGTAATAATGTTGTGAAAGAAAGATAAATTGTTTTTCTGAATTCTACTTGTATGGAAGGGCTATCACGTTGCGCCAGCTTACTCCGAGAGCTAGCTCTGAGCCTATTTCTGGATAGAAGTTGTTTGGGAGATATGCTATTAAGCTACTTTTTCCTACTTTGATTCTGACCTCTGTCCTGTCCCCAAGGAACATGGCAAAGTCGACCCTTCCCCTAACAATGTTGTCTTCCTGGCTGGATTGTTCAACCTTAAAAGACTCTGGCCTTATTACGAGTGCTACTTCTCCAGTAAGGTCTGGCTGTATAGGTGTAGCTTTTAGGTCGATGTCTAGGTCTTCAACTCTGACGACGAGGTAGCTGTCTTGCTTTTCAACTATTCTCCCGCGGAAGATGTTGCTCCTGCCTAGGAACTCTGCCGTAAAGAGGTTTGTGGGCCTAAAGTATACTTCCCTAGGTGTCCCGTATTGGAGAACTTTTCCCTTGTCCATGATAGCTATCCTGTCGCTTATACTCATGGCTTCGAGCTGGTCATGAGTAACGTATACCGCAGTTATTCCCAGAGATTTCTGTATACGCTTGATTTCTTCCCTCATTTCTATCCTAAGCTTTGCATCAAGATTGCTGAGAGGCTCATCTAGCAACAATACCTTTGGCTGTACGACGAGTGCACGTGCAAGAGCTACCCTTTGCTGTTGCCCACCGCTGAGCTGCAACGGGTACCTGTCTTCCATGCCCTCAAGCTTCACAAGGCGGAGCGCTTCCTTGACCCTTTTCTCTATCTCCTCGTCACTGAGCTTGAGCTGTTTCTTCCTTATTTTGAGACCATACGCGACGTTCTCGAAGACAGTCATGTGGGGCCACAAGGCATAGTTCTGGAAAACCATGGCAGTGTTTCTCAGGTAGGGTTTTAGGAAAGTCACGTCTTCGTCGTCAAAGTAGATTTTTCCCTCGTCTGGAACCTCGAAGCCTGCAATCATCCTGAGGGTCGTAGTTTTTCCGCACCCGCTTGGGCCGAGAATTGTGAAGAGTTCGCCGTCCCTTATCTCGAGAGAAACATTGTCGACTGCCTTTACTGCCCCATATGTTTTAGTTACTCCTTCTAGCCTTATCCTTGTCACGGGACCCACCTATATTCCTATAAACGCGTACCTCTGCTTAAAGACTCTTACCACTATCAATATTGCAACAAGCTGTATTAAAATTAATAGCACACCCATCGCCGCAGCTATCTGGACGCCAATGGGGGATCCTCCCTTATACACGTTCATCATGTAGTACGTCATGGGGGCCTGGGACGGATTAAAGTTGCCAATCGTTATACTTGTGCTGACCTCTGTAGCCATGTATATGAAGCCGAGGACCGCGCCGCTGAACACGTACGAGATAATGAATGGCAAGACAACGCCGAAGATGACCTTAGACCTCGTTGCCCCAAGGTTAAGTGCCGCCTCCTCGAGTCCCTCGTGTACTTGCTGGAAACCGGCAAAAACACTTCTAACGACATATGGGAGCTTCCTTATGCTGTATGCGATCACAAGAACCACCCATGCTTGGAACGCGCCTATGGATGCTGGGTCTAGCGGGGTCTTCGCGAAGAACCTCGTGAAGAAGAAATAGTAGCCTAGAGCTATAACTAGGCCCGGTATAGCTAGTGGTATCGTTGCAAGAGTGTCGAGCAAGTTTGACAACCATTTTACCTTTACCCTGCTCACGCTGTAGCCGACCATTATTGCTAGGAGAACTGCCGTTACAACTGATAAGGTGGCATAGATAAGGGTATTCCTGATATAATTGAAGATTCCTGGATCTAGAAACAGCTTCTCAAAGTAGTCTAAGCTGAGGGAAGAAAAGCTCAGCGAGAAGCCCCTGGGGGGCATAATGTTGAATGCTAACAGGAAGACGCCTATCTGTGGGAAAACCGTAACCAGAACAAATGGGAATACAAGTAAATACACGGCAAGCAGGCCGAGCTTTCCAAGGGGACGTTGCCTGGAGACAAGCCTTCCTCCCCTACTAATCATAGCGTAGCTCCTCATTCCAACATAGTTCCTTATCGCGAGGAAGCCCATGACGGCTATAAAAAGCATGACAAAGCCTAATGCCGCTGATTCGGGCGACACAATGCCTGTCTGTGTAATAAAGCCTTTGAAAATCTGTGCGCTCATAAGGTTCCATTCTTGGAAGATTAGCGGCGCGCCTACATCTTCTATGCTGAAGATGTATACAATGATGGCCCCCGCAACTATGCCAGGCAACGCGAGTGGAAACGTGACTGTCCGGAAGAGGTAGAATCCTTTTGCGCCTAGGTTCTCGCCCTGTTCCTCTGTGCTTGGGTCAATGTTGAGGAAAGCGCTGTATGCATTCATGAATACGATAGGATAGAAGCTTATTATCTGGGCCAATGCTACACCTGCAAGGCCGTCTATCCTGATGCTCCAGCCGAACAGTTTAGAGGTAATCATCGATACGGGCCCATACTCGCTGAAGAGAATCTTTACCACATAGGAATTCACAAATGGTGTTACGAAAAGGGGAATCATTGAGAGCAACCTTAAAAGCTCTTTTCCGGGGAAACTGTACCTCGCAATTATAAAGGCAACTATTATACCGAGAACAGTGGCACTTATCGTTACAACAAGAGAGTTTAACAAACTATTAAGGAGAATTCCATAGTTTACCCCCTTAATGATGTAGAGTACACTTTCCCCATAGGGAACAGCGGTTATTGCCTGTTCGCCTGGGAGAAGCTCTAGCCTCACATAGTCCCTAGACGAGAATATCCTTTGAAAGTTTGCATACCACGGCAAACCTGCAGGAGGCTGAAAGGCGCCTATCAGCACGAGAAGAATCGGGGTAACCAAGAAGGTAACAAGAATAAATGCACTTAGCAGTATAAAGAGCCACATTACTGGGTCAAGCTGATAAAGGACGCTTCTAAGCCTCCTAGAAAGCGGAACTGCCTTTGCCCTAACTCTTCTTGCTTCCCGCAGATTGGACAGCTTCTCGTATAGGTATCCAGTCGCAGAAGTTGATAGCAAGGGAAGCAGGAAAAAACCAAAAGCCTTCGGTATAGATGGGATATTTATAAGGAAAATGAAGAAGTTGTAGATGAAGGAAAAAATCGAAAGAAAGCTGAGCGTGGAACTGAACTTGATCCACCTATAGTCGTACCCGAGGCGCAGAATTATAGGGCCTAAGAGAATACCTAGCAACAAAAGTAGGAGCGACGTAATTCCTTCAAGAGAAAAAATATAGAAGAATTCGTAGGTTAGCGCTAGAGCTATTCCCACGACCCATATCGAGTTGCGTCCCAGCCTCATTAGGAGCCCCATTTAAAGTTTAATGCAATATTTTATTTTTAATTTTTTTCGGAAAATGAGTTAGGGTGTGAGAACCTCTGTTCCCAATACTTCCAAAAAGAAAGAATAGTTTTAAAATAAATACATTAATGAGGGGCCTACCCTCCAGTCATTTGTTTTAGAGTTGCCTGTACCTTGAGGTACTTCGCCCTGGCGGCATTTGTCCAGTCGTTCATGAGTCTCTGGTAGATTGCGGGGTCGCTTGCTAGTTTCGGGCTTATCTTTATGGCATAGTCAATTGTGAATGTTGTTTGTTGCCCTGTTAGTGGATCTGTGAATGTTATGGGGTCAGTAAGCATGTTGACTAGTTGCTGGAACTGTGCATCTGTAATCTTTTTGTCGTTGTAGGCTTTGACTAACTGGGCCCATACGGGCTGGAGATCGTCGTGGGCGTTTACGAGTGTTGCCTTGAAGTAGTCGACAACGGCCGTTACCCATAGAGATGAGAGGGTCTCGTTGAATGGTATTCCCCCAGCATTAATGACGTCGTCAAGAGCCTTCTTTAGGTCTGGCCTCTGCTTTCCCTGTGGAGTATCAAAGATCCTTGGATTTATAGGCAACCTGTTGATGTTCGGGTCAAGCCATACGATTTGTCCCCCATTCTCGTTGAGGACCCATGCTACAAATGCTGCTGCCGCCGCCGGGTTTCTGCTTCCCTTGAGGACTGCGATTGGATCTGCATTTACAATGCTTTCACCCTTCGGAATAATGTAGAGGCACGACGGGTTCTGTTGCTGTGCAGTGTAACCGTAGAAGTCGATCGTTGTTCCGACTGCGAGGTCTCCACGTATAACGGCATCTCTGACATCGCTACTCCCGCTATATATCTTGGAGTTTGCCGCGATTAGTGTGAGAACCCTCCATCCTTTGTCCCAGCCGTAGGCCTGTAGAATAATCTCGAAGATCCTTGTATTGCTCGTGCTCATTGTGGGGTCTGCGATTCCCACTACTTGTAGGGCCGGAAGAGTTACTGCATAGCTGGGGCTTCCAAGGTCTGACCAGCGTAGCGGTGTGGGCAATTTGTATCTAGCTAGAATGTCCTTGTTTACTGTGAAGCCGAAGCTACTTACGCTTGCTCCTATCCAGTGTATTTTCCCGTCGCTTCCCACCTTGTATGTCTCTGCACCAGCTATGGTCTTTGGTAGCTTTGCAACCTCGTCTAGTATTACCTTGAACTCTGGATGCTTGTCGACATCTATTGGTTCAATAAGACCCAAGTCGTCAATGAGGTTGAAGAGTGTCGGACCGCCGCCCCAGGCTACGTCTATTCCCTGGCCCTTCTGGGCCGCGTTCTTGATGTAGTCGGGCCACTGCTCGGCGTTTATCGGGAGGAAAACTATGTTCTGAATATTATACTTCTTCGCAACGTCACTATTGAGAAACATGGTCCTCGTCACGTCTTGGATTGTTTGCTCGTGCCTTGTGATAACGTAGAGTGTTATGCCTTGAGAGGGTGGTGGCTGTTGCTGTGTCTGATTAGTTGTTGGCTGTGTTGGGGCTGTCTGGTTTGGCTGGGACTGGCCGGGTTGAGACGGCTGACTAGGCTGCGAGGGCTGAGAAGGCTGACTAGGTTGTGGGGGCTTGTATAGTGTAATAAAGATGGCTGAAACAATTAGTATTGCAAGTACAGCTAGAGCTAGAACAGTTGTTTTCTTGTTCATTTTTATCGCCGTGAAATAATGGCAGTGGTTCTATATTTGTATTGTTCTGGATCACAAAAGAGAAAAAGACAGAAAAAACAATATTTTTAATGTTTATTTTTTGACCTCCGTTGCAGAAGAAGCCTTAGGTTTCCTGAGGAACATTAATGCCAGAACAACGACTATGAGGACAGCTTCGACGATAACGAGGATCATGAGCTCGTTTACGGTTCCGGCTAGAGAGTTAACAGTTGCCTTTAGAGAATCTACATCGTTCTTTATGGATTGGATGTCTCCCTGCATCTTTTGAATCGCTGATCCTTGAGATGACACCTGGGAACTTAGCTGGTTTAGGTTGCCGGACAGAGTTGAGACAGACTGCGAGAGGTCGCCCAACTTTCTCTCGATTGGTCCCGTCGTTATTAGTTTGACCCACCATTTGATGAGGTTCTGTACGAATAGTGGGCCGTCAAGTGAGACGCCGTAGTAGCTTGACGCCCATGCTGGCTCGTAGTCGCCGTAGAGGCTCTCGCCTGCGACTACTACCAGGCTGTTCTTGTCGCTGAAGTACTCGGCAGCATACATTACGAAGTCGTGGTCTCCTGTCCCTTTACCATAGGTCATCGGGTCATAGACGTATGGTATTGGTGGGGTGTTGTCGCCGATGTATGCCTTGTGGGCCCATACGATCCTTATGAGCCCTGGGAAGGTTTCCTTTACGGGGTCGTGGTACTTGCCTTGGGCATCCTGCCAGATAATGCATCCTGGCCCGTGCATGAGGATTGGCTTAGTTACCCCCTGCTTGATTATGTCTGTGAATAGCCCCGGAACATTGTCGGGCTCCACAAAGGACAACATCCTGTAGTAGGCCTTAGCGGTCACGTTGGGGTTATCGCTGTAGACTGATCCATGCTCCAGGCGCAACTTTGTCCCAATGCCTGCAAGCAGGTCGTTTATCTGTACAATTGTCTTCTGTCCGGGGCCGTAGTCAGAGTCGCCCGCCACATAGAGAACCTTGTTTCCAGAGAAGAGCCAGTCCTTTATTGCCTGTATTTCGTCCGGCGAGAAGGCGACTGTAGGCTGTCCTAGGAGTAGAATGTCTACTCCTTTTAGAACATCGGGTGTAATTGTCGTAGTTATTATTCTCCATTGTACGCCTGTAATGTTTCCCATGATATAGCTTAGATACTTGTTGCTCTCTCCGTGTCCTAGGTCGACGGCTACTGTTATTGGCTGGGCATGGCTGTTTACCGCGAAAACTAGTACGGCTACGAGGACCACGCTTACAATTAGAATTTTTTTGGTGTTCATGTTTATCGAGTAATTAGAATGAGAAAAAACTATATAAATTAAGCGGTCGTTTTATGGATTCTTCTTCCTTTCTCTGAGTGCTAGTAGAACCAGCATCGCTACGGCTACGATGAGTATGCCTCCTGCGATCGGCAGGATAGGAAGAGTTGGCGGCTGGGCTGGCGGTGCCTGTGATGGCTGGGTTGTTGGCTGTGTTGGGGCTGTCTGGTTTGGCTGGGACTGGCCGGGCTGAGAAGGCTGACTAGGTTGCTGCGGCTGCTGGGTTGAGGGCGTAGGAGTCTGGTAGGCTAGTTTATATTCGCTTGTGGCCTGGTTGCCGGCGTTGTCGAAGGCTACCATCTTTATGGTTATGCTGTCGACGTTCTCGATAGGCGGAATCGTAAGTTTGTATACGAAGGAGGTTACTGGGGAGATGAGCGTATTAGGCGAGTAAAGTTCCGGTGCGAGTTTGTATTCTTTTCCGGCAAAGACATAGCTTGCCGTGAAGTTCTTTACGCCCCACCCGGGGTCGGCTACCTCTACAAAGACGTTAACTGTTGCCCCGCTGGCTGGCTGTGCTGGGTTAAGCATTTTTACCTTTATTGTTGGTGGCTGCGTGTCGGGGGCCCTGTACAATGCGAATTCGAGCCGGCCCTTGTAGGGCAGTTTAACGTGTAGGGCTATATAGAGCTTGCCGTCAAGATACATTTTGTCCAAGACTTGTATGCTTGCACCGTTAAGGGCGTTTAAAACCTTTATGTTGAAGTCGCCTGTCCAGGGGAGGCACCATACAACGGTGTTTTCGAGATCCAAGTATGAGAGGTCGTTTTCAACGCTGAAGACATAGGCTTCTCCCGCTTGGAGATAATAGGTCGGGGTAAAGACTTGATTAGAGACTCCCAGGTTGTTTCTGGGAGGATAGATTCCTACGGGTATGGTGTTCTGGGCTAGCTTTCTCGAGTCGTTGTTAAAGCCTATAAATGTGGGCGGCTTGAATGGGAAGTCTAAGTTCCCAGTGGTAAGGTCCAGCGTGTAGAAGTCTAAGCCGTCATATATGGCGGAGCCCATCCCCAGGGTTGTGATCGTGATGAAATAGGTAGTGAAGCCCGTCCTCGTACTCGTATACTTCGTGAAGAGGTCCCTGTGGACATGGCCAGAGAACACATAGTTAACTTTGTAGTCCTCTATCATTTTTAGGAAGTATCTCACTGCATCCATGTTGGCGCCCCAGTACGAAGAGACGGGCGAGTTGGGGTTCTTCTGTGGGTCGTAGGGAGCGATAACGTTCTGGTCGTCGTACCTCGTCTTGAGTTCTCCCTGATAGTAGAACACTGGGTGATGCACAAGTATCATCTTAATGGGAACATCCTTGTTAGCCTCGAGCACTTGGCTTGCCCACTGTAGCTGTTCCATTGGGGGATATCCTTGCTCAGGGGAAAAGAGTCCAATAATGAGGAGCTTGCCGCCTATGACCCTATACCACGTGGTGTCGCCGTAGTACTTTGTGAAGCTGTCAGGGGGATGATCGTGGTTTCCGGGGACTGCGAGGATTGGATAGCTATAGAGGAACGCATACTCAAACGAGACTGCCTGTGCATACTGGTCTGCAGAGGCTGTGTCGGCAATGTCGCCCGTGTCGATTATGAGGTCGGGGCCGAGCAGGCTTGCCACAAGGTATCCTGCGAGCCTGTTCATGTCGCCTGTTATAACGTCTGGCTGGCCTGCACCGTAGTGCTGGTCGCTAAAGTGGGCAATCTTCAGCTTGGATGGCAAAGTCTTGTAGACCCAGACGCTTCTAGGTAGCCCAATGGTTGTAGGGCCCTTGATGACGAGGTCGTATAGGCCGGGCTCCACGCTTGGAGGTATAGATAACGTCAGGGTGTTCCCACTACTAGTGACCGTCACCGTATAATTTCTAATCTTCAAGCCAGAGTCGTAGACCACTGTATACATGTATGCCGAGGAAACTGTGCCGACCTGGACGTTCTGCTGGAGTTTAACCTGGACAGTGCCGCCGGGCTGAACAATTGCGGGTTTCCCCAGGCCAATGTTAGTAGCGGGGTTTTGCTGTGCAAAGGAAAGTATGCCCGGTAGGTTTGGCTGTGAAAATGCTGGCGCAAAAGCGACTGCCAGTACTATTATCAGGGAGAATATGGCGAGGTATCGAGAATTTTTCTCTATTTTGTTTGACATTTTCTTCACAACTATAGAATCCCCTCGTGTCTTTAAATTGTTTTCTTTCCATACGATAATAGGAAACTTTTCTCAAGACCTGCAACAAGTCATCAAGACGAGCTAAGAGCTTCTACAAAATTTTGCCCTCAAAGACTTGGATTCTGCTCCTCAACGAAAAAGCTTCATAGAGCGCCGAGACCCCCTAGCGATGCCCCAGCTCTTCTTTTTCAAACAGCTCTCTAAGCTCTTCCAGCCCAATTTCAGAGACAGAAATCACCAATCCATTCATGTCCGTCCATACTGGGTACACGCCATTCCTCCCAAGCGCATAGTCGCTTGTAGCAGGCATAAAGTAAACTTCTAGCCTATCGAGAAGCGGGCCTACCTTTTCGCCCACTTTGCTTAGGAGATAAGCAGGAAGCTTTTCTCGAGAAAACGATACGACTTCTCCCCGCTGGATAGCCTTCACCCGGGCCGTCCAAACATCTGCAACAAACCCGTTATACAGCTCGCCCGGGGAAGACAGGTAGCCAGGTATACCATCTATTTCAAGGGTCAATTGGCCATCTCCACTAATCGTTGCAACTTTTCCACAGTCCGAGACATATGTCTTGAGACACACTACGTGGCTCGACCCGAGGCCCCTGGCCACAGTGACCCGGAAAACTGCCCTCTTCTTCTCGTAGAACACCACCACAGTCCTGTTACTCGTTTTCTGGGGCTTGATGGGCAGCCCCAGGAGCGCGACCTTCCTAAGAGCAGTATAAGCAATGTCTGCAAGAGTCATGTTCAACCTTGCTTCTATTATCCTGTTTAGATCCTCCTCAAACATATCTCTTAAAGTCAAAGACAGGTGTATTTTAAATGTTGTTTTTGAAGAATAGAGAGGTTTCTCTAAATTATCTTGAAGTTTTATAGCCTGATTTTTTCCCAGGGTGGCTGTATGTGGTCCAGCTTTGTGTGGCTTATTTCTTGTCTTAGCTCGCGGACGTAGTCTGGCAGGAGTGGCAGGTAATTGTTGTAGCGGTGGTCGCCCAGGATTATTACTGCTTGGTCTCTTGGGCTTCTGAGGGCTCTCCCTATTGCTTGTGAGGCTTTGCGGAGGGCGGGGTATATGTATGCGTAGAGTCTTCCTTTTCCTTCTCCGTATAGCTCCTCGTAGTAGGAGATGTAGAGGTTGGTCTTTACTGTTGGTTTTTCGAAGGGTATTCCTGCGAGGAAGACGCATACAAGCTCTTTTCCGGGGAGGTCTATGCCTTCGGCGAATCTTCCACCCATTGGTGCTACTAGTAGCCCTTTTCCTTCGTCTGCAAGCTCCTTGAACTCTTGGAGTACTTCTCCGGCTTCTTGGCCACTCATATCCCTTTTCTCGACGAAGACTTGGTAGCCCTTTTGTTGGCTTGTCTCCCTTAGACCTGCTTCTAGGAGCTTCAGCTGTATCCTGTAGCTGGCAGTGAAGACGGCCGTGTTTCCCTTTACCCTCTCGAGGACCTTTCCGATAGCTTCTACATATTTTCTGGCCATTTCCTGTGAGAGCTCTTCGCCTCTTGTTGTGAGGTCTTTTACAATGTATACGGATGCATTTGTCTCGTCGTATGGGCTGGGGACGCTTATGGGCTTGTAGTTTTTTACTCCTATTGTCTCGGCGAACGCCTCTATGGGGCTGAGGGTGCCAGACATAAATATTACCCTTCTAAACTTCTTCCAGACGTTTGAGAGTATCTCAGAGGATCTCATGTCCCATATGTTGAGGTGTATTTTGCCATCGATTTTTTCGGCTATCAGGGCTACTCCTCTTTCTCCCTCGTAGCTGGTTGCCTCTTCTAGGAAGTTTGCCAAGTGGTACAGGCTACTGTGCGGCCTTTTACCTTCTCTAAACCTCATGTCCCTTACCTCCTCGCCTAGAATCTTCATTTTCTCTATCATTTCCTCGCGTCCATCTATGAGTTTAAGCGGGCTGAATACTTGGGACTCTTCTTCGCCTAGGCTCGAGAACTCTTTTTCCACGTTTTCCTGTATCTTGTCTATGAATTCGGCCATGTCTCTGGCTTCTAGTTCTTCTGCCTCTCTTTTCGCCCTCTCAATTGTGCCCTCTGTCACTGTGTCTCCGCCGAGGTTTAGCTGTGTCAGGTTGTGCGCCTCGTCCACTACGAGTATGGACTGGCTAAGCGGGAAGGCTCCCTTTATCGTCCAGGAGAGGTTCTCGTCTACCACGTAGTTATAGCTGAGCGATACTACGTCTGCCACTTTAAGCAACTCTCTCTGTAGAAAGTATGGGCATACCTTTTTCTTTCGGGCCCATTCATAGACTTCACTGTAGGTTAGCACGCCCCTGCTCAGCAGGATGCTGTAGTCTACGCCTTCCTCTAGCCTATTGTAGTATGGGCACCTCTTCCTCTCGCGGCTACATATGTAGGAGACCTCGCTGTAGTCAAGTGTCTCGCCGAACTCCTTCGCTAGGAGGCACATGTCCTTTTTCCCGCGGAAGCTCATAGCTATGAATCTTGCATTTGACTTTTCGCGGAAGACCCTGAACTCCTCGATTGGCCTGTCCGTCTCATTTCCCGTTCTAACGGCCCACACTATTCTTCCTCCCCTGTCTAGGAAGGGCAAAAGCGAATAGATTACTACAGGTGTTTTGCCGAAGCCTGTTGGGGCCTCGAGGATAACGTTGGCTGTCTTGAGTGTTTCCTGTATCTCTGAGGCTACCTCTAGTTGGCGGGGCCTCGGCTTGTAGGGAAACTTGTATTTCGAGAGGCTCAAACTTATCCTTTGTTGGTTTTCGAGACTCTACTTAAAAAGATAGTGGGTTCCTGCATAGCATTTAAGGAACGCGTCACAAATGGATTTTTATTGCATTTTGTCAATAGTGAAAAAGGAGGGTTCAGGGGTGCCGGCAAAGATTTGGAAGGTTGACCCATCTGATCCAGATCCAAGAGCCATCGAGGAAGCCGCCTCTATATTGAAGTCTGGTGGAGTAGTCGCGTTTCCAACGGAGACTGTTTACGGGTTAGGAGCGATATACAACTTGGTAGAAGCCGTAAAGAAAGTATTCCAAGCAAAAAAGAGGCCCATGGACAACCCACTTATTCTGCACGTCTCAAGCTTCTCGCAGGTCTCCGAGCTGGCGGTGGACATACCCCTGGAGGTACACGAGCTGGCTAAAAGATTCTGGCCTGGTCCGTTAACCATTGTATTGCCCAAATCTGCTAGGGTCCCAAGAGAGGTGACTGGCGGCCTTGGGAAAGTCGCTATCAGGATGCCTGCCCACAATGTCGCCCTAAAACTTATTGAGGCCGCTGGTGCCCCAATTGCCGCTCCCAGCGCGAATCTCTCTGGTAGACCCTCCCCTACAACTGCCCAGCACGTTATAGAGGACTTGGGGGACGCTATCGACGGGATTCTGGACGCAGGCGAGACGCTCTACGGGGTTGAAAGCACAGTCATTGACTTGACAAGTAGGCCCCCCGTCCTCCTAAGGCCCGGCTCTATGCCTGTAGAGGAGATAGAGAAGGTACTGGGTGTCAAAATTTTTATTCCTTCATTTGCGAGGGGACTAGGAGAGGCAGAGAAGGCAGTAGCTCCTGGAACAAAGTACCGACACTACTCCCCAAGGGCTACATTGATACTGGTAGAAAGCAGGGACACAATCAATATTGAGAAGGTCGTGGCGAAGATAAGGGAGCTGGCCACGTATCATCTAGGGTTAGGTAAAAAGGTTGGCATCCTGTGTACTGACGAGACGCGGGACAGGTATCTAGACCTTCCGGCTGAGGTTATTAGCCTAGGCTCCAGAAGAGACTTTTTCCAGATAGCAAAGAGGCTTTATCCCTCATTAAGGACGTTTGATTCAAAGAATGTAGATATAATTTTGGCTGAACCAGTCGAAGAGAGGGGTCTTGGGCTCACGATTATGAATAGGCTTAGGAAGGCATCGAGTCAAAGGATCCTTGTCTAGGAGGACTTGCCAAGCGCCGACACGACGTCTTTGTCGGTTACCTCTGAGAAATCTCTGTAGAATTCTCCAACAGCAAACAAGAATGTTGGGACATGAACGGAGACTACCTTGTCAGCATACTTTGACACAATGGGTAGTACATCTCTAGAAATCACGGGGACAGCCACGTAAACCTTTTCTGCGCCGGCTTTTTTGGCCGAGATGCATGCCGCGATGACTGTTGCACCAGTAGCGATTCCATCATCAACAATTATGGCTATCTGTGATCTGAGGTCTAGGGGTCCTCCCCTAAACTTTTCGATGTAGCTCTCGATTATTCTTTTCTGGTACTCTACTTCTTTCTCGATGTATTCCTGGTCTATCCCTAGATGCATGACTATCTCCCTGTTTATGTAGACAGCCTCTAGCTCGGCTATAGCGCCGATCGCGAGCTCCGGGTTTCCGGGCGCCCTCAGCTTCCTGGACACTATCACGTCGAGGGGAGCGTTGATCCTCGCGGAGACCTCTTTAGCAACGATGACTCCTCCCCTAGGTATACCTAGAACCCTAAAGTTGCTGTCCGTTATGCCTTCTTCTAGGAGCTTCTCGGCGAGCTTCTTTCCTGCGTCGACCCTGTCTCGAAAAACCATACCTATAATAACGCTTTGAAAGACCTAGATATATTTTGTTTTGTTGCTAAAAACAGATCCAAAAGGGACAATTTATGGTCATATAACTTCAGAGACGGGGTTGCTCGGCATCCTTTCTACGAGCATCTCCCCGAGACCTCATCATCGGGAAGAAAACAGAGATTAGAAATAAAAATTTTGCCGAGAATGCTAGCTAAAGGCCTTTCTCAGCCTTGCAAGCGATATTCTTCTATCCCTCTTTTTCTCCTTGGTCTTCGAGAAGACCTTGTAAGCAGAGTCCACGGCTTCAAATGTCACTGCTACAGGATCCCATCCAGAAGAAGATGTACTAAATGTATCCTTGTCAAGCTTTATAGAAACGTATGCGTCATACCTTTTTCTCTCTCCAGCCTTCTCACGGGACTTTATCACCACAGACATTTCGAGTAGGCGTCCCCGTTGCGCAATTTCCCGGGCAACCTCTAGAGCCTTCCTGAAAACAAGGTTTCTAGCTATAAAGTCTAGGTCTTCTACGCCCTCTATTCTAAGGGGAATGTTGGCTTCCTCAACTGCTGGTAAAAGTCTCCTCAGAAGCAAGTAGGGAGAGATAATACCATAGACAGTCCCGTTGGCGTTCAGCACTACCGAGCCCTCGGCTATGTCCATAGTGGTGGGTTGCCCATCAATATTTACAGCTCTAAAGTTTGTGGCCATGATTTTGGATACTGGCTGTTCTAGGAAGTATGATATTTCTCCCTTTATTTCGCCGAGCCTTTCTCTGCGTAGGGGCGTATTATAGATAAAGTTGACTAGGTCGTAGATCCTTACCACTCCCACTGGCTTCCCATTCTCTGCGACAGGCGCAAACCTCAGCCCATTCTCTGCCAGCAACTTTCTCGCTTTCTCTATGGGGTCGTCTGGTTTAAGGGGTTCCAGCGGGAAAGCTATATACCTGGCTGCAACCCTAGAGACGAGCCCCATCGTTTCTAATAGTCTCCTAGCCGAAATTACTCCAACTATTTTCCCTTCCTCAGCGTAGGGGAGGCCCGGCTGGCCCGTTTTAACAAACATCCTGGCGATATCTGTGAGGGAATAGGAAGAGTCGACAATGGGAACCTTCTCGAGGACGCTCCTAATTTTTGTGTTTCCTTGGTACTTAGATTTGAGAATCGAGAAAATAGAAACTATTCCAGCATATTTGCCTTCTGAATCTACAACTGGGACAACTGGAAGCTCAAATCTCCACATTTTCTCGGCAACAAGAGAAACAATATCATCCAGCTTTAAGGGATCGATTCTGACAACTGCCCCGCTTAACGGGGGTCTACTAGATGCCATAACATGTATAATAATCCTAGAAAGATATAAAAATGAATCGTTTAGAGGAGATCAAAGCATTTTAGGAGACTTCCTCTAATGTTTTACCCTTAGTCTCTATTCCAAGCACAGACACAGTCAGGCTCGATACGAGCTGCGCAACGGCAAATGCCAGGAAAGACGTGAATGGCTCCTTGAACTGTGAAAGCATGAAGCCTACGAAGTATGGTCCAAGGATGCCTCCTATCCTGCCGACAGAGTTGGCCCACCCGCTTCCCGTGCCTCTCAGCTTGGTGGGGTATAGTTCAGGGGTGTAGGCGTATGTTACTCCCCACGCCCCCAAGTTGAATGCTGAGAGTACGATTCCCCATAATAGGACGGCCTGGTCACTGGTAGCCATCCATAGGCCGAAACTTGAGAGACCAGAAACCAGCATGTAGGTTGCGAGGGTACGCTTTCTTCCTACTTTTTCGACTAGGTAGGCGGCTGAGAAGTATCCGGGGACTTGTGCAAGCGTTATGATAATTGCATATTCGAGGCTCTTGACGATGCTTAACCCTCTCCTTGCAAGGAGGTCGGGTAGCCATGTAAAAATGCCCCAATATGAGAAGGCGAGCATGAACCAGTGTATCCAGAGCATGAGCGTCCTTGCAAAGTATTTACCTGTAAAGAGTTCCTTTAGAGAGGCTTTCTCTTGCTGGCTTGTACTTGGTAATTCTATAGAGAATCTTTGGGTTAGGCTTCTTGCTTCTTCTGTTTTTCCCTTTAGTAGAAGGAACCTCGCAGACTCTGGGACATAGAGGAGAACTACCAGGAGAACTGGCCATGTTATCGTCGAGGACAAGAACACGGCCCGCCAGCCACTGATCGGTAGAATTATTCTTGATAGAATTATTGCTAGGAGCCACCCTATGGCCCAAGAGCTTTCTAGTAGGGTTATGTTTCTTCCCCTGGTTTCTTTTCTCGAGTACTCTGCGAGGAGCACGCTTGCAGTAACCATGTAGCCAGTGTTTCCAGTACCAGCTAAGAGCCTCAGTATCGAAAGTGTAATCCAGTCTCTCACAAATGATGTCAGGGGGGTAAAGATCCCCATGGTCAATAATGACAAGACGATGGCTTTTTTCCTCCCAATTTTGTCGCTGAGAAAGCCAAAGACAAATGCGCCTATCAGCATTCCGACAAGCCACGAGCTCAAAATGAGCCCGGCCTGTTCGGGTGAAAGATTGAGCTCTGTCCTGATAGCTGTCAATGTGCCGGAGGCAAGTCCAGCGTTTAGGGCTCCTATAGCCCATCCAGACATCAGGATAACGAGTAGCTTTTTCTCCACGGGAATAATCGTAAGGAAGAAATTTAAAAATTTTTATCTCCTCTAATTAACCCATATTTAAATAAGCTGAGAATAATTTGTCTATATCGGAAGTGGGTCAAAATGGCAAGGCTAGTTATAACAGATGTCAACAAGTGTGTTGGATGCATGTCTTGTATGTTTGCATGTTCCCGTAGATTTGGAGAAGGTGGGTTGGCAAAATCCGCAATACATGTGTCAAGCATTGGGGGAGTCGAGAGGGGATACAAGGTTGTTGTTTGTAGGGCATGCGAGGATCCTCCCTGTGCGGCTGTATGCCCAACAGATGCACTTGTCAAGAGGCCTGGGGGAGGCGTGTTGCTCAAGGCCGAGAAATGTATCGGCTGTGGTAACTGTGCGAGAGCTTGTCCGATAGGGGCTGTACAGTGGGACTTAGAAAACAATAAGCCGATTATATGTGTACACTGTGGTTACTGTGCTGAGTATTGTCCTTACGGTGTTTTACAACTTGTGAGGTGAGGATGAATGGTGGATGGTCTTCCAAGAAATGTCCTCTATATTGATTTATCCCGTAAAAAGTACTGGGTTGAAGACAGGCACGACTTATTCGAAGAGTACCTTGGCGGCACCGGCGTAGCTACAAAGCTTTTGGAAGAAGAACTGCCCAGGGGCGCAGACCCCCTTGGACCAGATAACGTAATCGTCTTTGCTGTTGGTCCTTTCAACGCTGTTTATCCTACGGCTTCAAAGACTGTTGCAATGTTTAAGTCTCCACATACGGGAAACCTTGGCGAGAGCCACGCGGGAGGCAGAAGCGCCATAGCGATCAGGCTTGCCGGGTACGGCGCAATAGTGATCAAGGGTGCAAGCGACCTTCCTGTATGGGTCTCTATCCAGGAAGACAAGGTGTTCTTCCGGGAGGCCAGAGCACTGTGGGGTATGACGAGTAGTCATACTGTTGGACGAGTACTTCGAGAGGTTGAGCCTGGCTCTGGAATAAGGACGATCATGCGTATAGGTAGGGCGGGCGAGAAGCTTGTCACGTATGCAAATGTGATTACTGAGACTTACAGGCATTTTGGCAGGCTTGGTCTAGGCGCTGTCTTTGGAAGCAAAAAGCTTAAGGCGCTCGTGGTTAGCGGGAAGAAGTCTATACAGGTCAGTGACAGGAAGCTTTACCGAGAGGTCTATGACGAAATCTACAAGCTTATTGTCGACAGCCCACTTATGAAGAAGTACCACGAGATAGGGACACCTGTAAACGTAAACGTCTTGAACGCGTTGAAGGCGTTGCCCTCCTTAAACCTCCAGTGCTCAAGCCTAGAAACCGCTGAAAAGATCTCTGGCGAATACATTGCCGCGAACTATTTGGGAAGGAGAGTGTCCTGTGCCCACTGCCCTGTAGCATGCATCCACTTGGCTGTTCTAAGGGAGCCTTATGAGGAAGAGTCTTACTTCTACAAGACGACGTTTGTTGGCTACGACTATGAGCCCATATATGCCCTTGGAGCAATGCTTGGAGCAAAGGAAGCAAAAAGCATGCTTGAGCTTATCGACCTGGTGGATTCCCTGGGCCTCGACGCAATGACGACCGGCGTAGTCCTAGCGTGGGCTACAGAGGCATACAGCAGGGGGCTCATTAGCGAAAACGACCTCGGCGGGCTGAAGCTGTCATTTGGAGACTACGACTCTTACAAGAAGGCTGTTCAATACCTTGTTGAACAGCCTACAGAGCTCTACAGAGACCTCGCGAAAGGACTCGATTATGCTACGAGGAAATGGGGCGGAAGAGACTTCGCCCTGACCTTCGGCGGCAACGAGATGGCCGGGTACCATACCGGTCCAGCAGCGTATGCAAACTACGCCTTTGGTGCACGCCACAGCCACCTTGACAATGCAGGCTATGACTTGGACCAGGAGACGATTGGCAGAACGCTGGAGCCCAGCGAGCTTGTTAGAAGACTCTACGAGGAAGAGAGCTGGAGACAAGTCTTAACAAGCTTGGTTATATGCCTCTTTGCAAGAAAAGTATACAGGCCAGAAATAGTTTCGAAGGCTCTTAGGCCCCTGGGCGTCGAGATGAGTGTAGACGACTTGTACAAGCTTGGCAAAAAGATTTATCGGGAAAAGTACCGCCTCAAGCTCAGGGAAGGCTACAAACCAGAGGATGTAACATTTCCAAAGAGAATATTCGAGACGCCAACTCCTCACGGCCAACTCAGCGAGTCATACATGGAGAAAGTAAAAGAAGAATATGTAAAGCTTATTCAGCAAGTCGTCACGGAGGAATAAAGACTGGAAGGTCAGGGTTATCCAGAACAATATTTCGCTGTATAGGCTCATAGTGCATTGAAATAGCCCTGATCTCTACACCTGTTTCTTTCGCTATTCTGAGCAACCTTGCCACTTCACTGTCCCCCTCCACGTAGGGCTTGAAGGCTTCCACATTTGGAAGAGCCGCAATGAAAACTATGAGCCCCTTTCTGCCTGACTCAACGTGTCTGATAAGCTCCTTGATTTGCCTCCTTCCACGCTCGGTTGGACAGTCAGGGTACATCGCATAAGAGTTTTCCCTCAGCACTGCACTCTTAACCTCTACAAGTATGTCCTCTCCACGACGCTCAAATTCGTAGTCAAACACTGAACTGTATAGGCGAGGGGACCTACGTGAAATCCTAATGTTGTCCCACGGCTTTATCCCTAGAGATATAAGTTGCTCGAAAGCCCTCATCTGCAGGGCAGTGTCAATAAGCGCGGCTAGCCCGCCTTCCTCAACAGCGAATAATTGGTACTGGGTCTTCGGCGTATCTTTTGGTATGCAGAAAGCCTTCCTGCCACTAACGAGAAACTCTCTCAGGCGCCCAGTGTTGTTTATGTGGGCTCTCCGGGTTTTTCCTTCTACCTCTACCTCTACGACGAACCTATTGATACGTTGCCTTATCAAACATTCTACTTGGACTGGTATATCTAGGAGCCTAGTCATTCCTGTTCTCCTAGCCCCTTTGCTACATTGACTAATACCTTAAGCTTCCTCAGCACTATTTCCTCGTATTCCCTACCCTTTAAAAACCCCCTCATCCCGCCAAATCCACAGTCCGGCTTCAGGAAGGCAAGGTGTGCCCCATAGGTATTCAGGGCTTCTTTAGCTAAAGCCATGACGTCCTGCTCCTCTTCTACACGTGTGTTTCGAGACGAGATAATACCGTAGCCGAGAGCTTTACCGGCTCTGTTTAACTCTTCTCTACTATAGTACTTCCTGTTCTCTGGTATGTCGCTGTGCTCGTGGTCTAAGAAATTCGCATTTCTCAAAGGAAGAAGAATATTCTTCAATAGGGGCGGGAGCCTACTACAAACATGGACTCCTCTAAGGGGGCTCTTAAACTGGCCTAGCACGCGGTCGAGTACTTGGGTTATTTTATTGGGTTCCATGCCAAACATTATACTCTTTGCCCCCACAATCACTGAGAGAACTGGCTCGTCTACACATACAACATGGGGACGTGATACTTTTGAGACTTCACGAGCCATTTCCACCAGGTAGTCGAAAAGTTCACTGAAGAGATCCTCGTATGCCAGGAGCGAGGATTTTATGTCGCCTAGTTTTCCTCCTTTAGGGGTTAGCCGAGAGGCAATCGTAAATGGCCCCGTAAATGCTAGCCTGTACTTGATGCCGAGGTCTTCAGCAATGTCGACAGCATAAACTATGTCCTCTGGGGGCTCGGGCTCCACGGACAAAATGTCTCCCCGAACCTCATAGCCCAGATGCTCATAGGAAAGGACTCCCTTGTTCACTAGTGGCTCAACATACATGTAGACGAAGTCCCGTAGCTGAGGCAACACTGGGAACGTTATCCCAACTTCGTATTGGTCTATAAGTGCCCGCTTAATGTTTTCACGGTTGTAATCGAGGGGAAAGCTCCCCACCAGGGTCGTGGGGATCATGCTATCTACCTCTCAACCTTTAGCTCTACGCTTGATGGATTCGTAGGCGCACCCTTAAGGGTGGAGACCAAAGCATAGACAACGTTCCTGAAAACGTCCTGCACAAAGGGGTTTAGCTCGATGCTTCTTCCGTCAACCCTTAGCTTTACCTTAGAGGATAAAACTGTGCAGTCTCTATGTGTTGCCTCGCCTCGAAGAATCGCTTCAGCCATGCTCATGCAGTTTCCATACTTGCAGAAGCCACAGTTAAGGGCTGGTAGCGGCTCAAAGGCCTTTTTAAGCACGTAGTCTACTATTTTCTCTAGGTCACGATCCAAGTCGAATACAGGAATCTTGAAGTTTTCTCCATCTATTTTTTCCCTCGTGGAAACGATGGCAATGGTTAGGGGTGAAACGAGCTGTTTAGCCTCCTCGGCGTCTTTTGCAACGGCAATCCTAACGCCTGGAAACTCGGACTTGAATCCTTCAAAAATGGCGAAGTCATAGCTCTTCAAACTTGAAATTATTTCCCATAGCTTTGCATCGTACCTCCTATATTCCTCTATTACGCCTTTGGAGACAGTCAAGACAAGGTCGGCTCCAGCCCTGAAAAGCCTGCCAGAGTCTTTTTCAGGAAGAGAAATTTCCTCGTGCACATGCTTCACAACTGCAACCTTCATGTTTTTTGCCTTGAGGATGGGTATCATTCGTTCTGCAAGAACCGTTTTCCCAGAATCCTTATAGCCTATAATGGCTATGGCCCTCATATCCTATCATTTTCGAATAGCGTTGGATAAATATATTGCCTTATCCGTGAAAGCAAAGACTATCGGGGAAAATATTTAGGCAGGATCCTAACATCATATTTGTGCCTTTGGAAATTAACCTCAAAGGTAAACTCTCCCTGACAACTGCTTCTTCGAGAGGTATAGGCTTCGGTGTCGCACGGGTGCTCGCACTGGCCGGTAGCGATGTTATTTTGGTTGCAAGAAACAGGGAAGAACTAGTCCAGGCCAGTAAATCGATAAAAGAAGAGGCCAACGTCGACGTTACATATCTTGTTGCCGACTTGACAAAGAAAGAAGACCTAGAAAAACTCGAAAAAGATATCCGAGAAACAGGCTACCCGGATATTTTCTTCTATTCGACTGGGGGACCAAAGCCTGGAAGCTTCCAGGAGCTCGAAATGGAGGACTGGGACCAGGGCTACAGGCTACTCGTCTATCCAGCGATATTTCTGACGAGAGTAGTGACTCCCCACATGGTCGAGAAGAGGTGGGGAAGAATAATCTATCTCACGAGTTCAGCCATAAAGGAGCCAATGAGCAACCTTGCCCTAAGCAACGTGCTACGTATAAGTCTTGCAGGACTCGTGAGGACGCTTGCAAAAGAACTTGGAAGATACGGCATAACTGTTAACGGGATTATGCCGGGGACAATAAAGACCTCGAGAATAGAAGAGCTTGCCAGAGACATTGCAAGACGCAACAACATATCTCTAGAAGAGGCATATAATAGCCTAGCAAGAGACATTCCGGCTGGGCGCCTCGGAAAACCAGAAGACATAGGATATCTTGTAGCTTTCCTTGCAAGCGACTACGCCTCCTACATTAACGGAGCAATGATACCTGTAGACGGGGGCCGCTTAAACTCTGTTTTCTAGCGTCGCCACGGCCTCGGTGATTATGCTTGACTAGCAAAGAAAATAAAGGACTGCTGACCAAAGAGGAACTAGAAAGGTACGACCGACAAATAAGAGTCTGGGGAATAGAGGCCCAGGAGAAAATTAAGAGGGCAAAAGTAGCTGTTGTGGGAGCGGGAGGACTAGGCTCACCTGTCTCCTATTATCTAGCAGCGGCCGGCGTTGGTAGCCTTCTAATTGTAGACTCGGAAATAATCGAGACGAGTAACCTTAACAGGCAAATTCTGCACTGGACAAGTGACATTGGAAGACCCAAAGTCGAGTCGGCAAAGGAAAAACTAGAGAAACTAAACCCCAATGTCACTATTAAGGTTGTTCGGAAGAAAATAGAGAGTCTAGATGATGCAATAGAGATTGCGAGAGAAGTGGACATTGTTGTAGACTGCCTCGATAACTGGGCCACTCGTTTTCTCCTGAATGAGGCATGCGTGAAACTTAGAAAACCACTTGTTCATGCAGGAGTAAGGGAACTATATGGACAGCTCACAGTAGTAAAGCCATATGAGGGCCCATGCCTAAGATGCATTTTTCCAAAGAATCCGCCCGAAGAGTCAACTTTTCCAATTGTAGGACCCGTCCCGGGAGTGATCGGTGCGCTCGAGGCTCTTGAAGTACTAAAACTGATAACTGGGCACGGTGAAACCTTAGTGGGTAAACTATTGTTCTACGATGGCTACAGAAATTCTTTCGACATAGTAAAGGTCGAGCGCCGGCCAGACTGCCCTGTATGTGGGCGTAGGCCTTGAAAAGCTTGAGAAGCTACAGGCTGTATCTTCGCTTTACAGCCTCCCATACTCCTAGTTCCCGTGAAAAATCCTCTATTTCTTTTTTAGTGTTTTCAATTATATCATCCACTCTGAATCCCATCTCCCTGTACCTTAAGCCCATTATATATGTGGCAATGTAATTGCATAGCTTAGCCATTTTAGCCTCCCTGCTTTGTTGCTGAGAATATTCCCCGTAGAGCTTCTTTGCGAGCTCATTTTCTATTCCTTTCTCTACGGACTCTAGTTCGATGCGTTCCTTGGTTTCCCCAACACTTGAGCTAAAGTTCTTTACGACGTCTCCGATGAATGCCTCTCCAAGGTCGTGTAGCAAAGCATAGATAGCCATTTTCTCTACATCCAGGTCTTTTACATCTTCCGATAGCTCCATGCATATGAGTGCAGACATAAAAGAGTGCTCTGCAACGGTCTCCGCCAATGAGCCGGGTATGCCTCTGAGCATCCAACCCGTCCTTGCCAGGTTAATAAGGCTAAATGCTACATCTGTAAGGCTTTTCCTAGACATCTCAATGCTCAAGGGTTTTCAAATTTTTATTCACTTAAATATTTGCTTAAGAGATTGCTGGGACTTTTTATCCTCTTTTGTTCTGCCATCTCAGCATGGAGACAGCATTCACTACGACAGTTATATCGCTGGCCATCATGGCCCCAGCAGCCAGCTCTGGCCTTAACATGACTCCTAGGGGTTTCCAGAGAATCCCAGCAGCTATTGGTACAAGGGTTAAATTGTAGGCGAAGGCCCACAATAGGTTCTCTAGTGCTTTTTTCCTCACCAACTCGCTCAACTTGAAGAGAGCTATGAGGGGCTCCAGGTTGCCTCCTGCGAGAACGGCGTCTCCGGCTTCCTTAGATATGTCTGCACCCCCACCCATGGCTATGCCAACGAAGGCCCTGCTCAAAGCGACAGCATCATTGATACCGTCACCGACAAATAATACTTTTTTGCCTGATGCTTGGAGTTTTTCAACAAGTTCACCCTTGTCTTCTGGCCTCATCTCTGCATATACCTGGTCTAGGGAAAGCTCCCTGGAAAGATTTTCGGCTACAACCTTGCTGTCTCCTGTTGCAAGGATGGTTGTCAAACCTTTTTTCTTCAGAAAAGAAACCACCCTTAATGCGTCTTCCCTTATCTCGTCTCGAACCAAAACAAGAGCAGAAACCTTTCCATTTAGAGCAACATAGAAGATGGTAGACCCCTGCGAAATCTCTTTTTCTGCTCTCTCGTTTACCTGACCCGGGACTTCAAGGTTAAACATTTCAAGAAGTCTCTTCGAGCCAACAATCACTTCTGCACCGTTTATTTTGGCAAAAATTCCCAGTCCAGGAAAATGTTCGTAGTGTTCCGGCTCTAGCGAAACAACCTTCTTCTCTGAACAATACTCGATAACAGCAGAGGCCAAGGGATGCTCACTTCTATTTTCTGCTGAACAAAGGTACCTTAAGACCTCTTCACCTGCACTGTCAAGAAAAATTACTTCTTGGACTCTCGGCTTCCCCATGGTCAGGGTGCCTGTCTTGTCAAAAACAACAGTGTCTACCTGCAGAATCCTTTCGAAGACGTCTCCGCTCCTAACAACTATACCAATCCTAGTTGCATTTATTATAGCGATCGCTACTACCAGGGGCACTGCTATACCTAGGGGACACGGACAAGTAACCGCAAGCACTGCCGCAGCGAATAAGGCGGCTTCGCTGTAGCTAGCTCCTCCCAACGTCGCCCAGTACAAAAACGTCCCAATGCTAACCGCTATTATCGCCCATGTAAGATAGCCCACAACACGGTCGGCAATCCTCTGGAACTGCGGCTTCCTAAACTGTGCTTCCTTGACTGCTTCTATTATGTAGGCCAGACTCGTCTCTTTTCCCACCCTAGTCGCTCTAACTCTCAAGTAGCCAGAGACAAGAATTGTCCCCGACAGGACAATATCTCTTTTCTCTGCGCTCTTCAAAACAGGAGCCGGCTCGCCAGTAAATGTAGATTCATCAACATATCCCCATCCTTCTACAACAACACCGTCAACAAGGATGCGTTCTCCGGCTTTTACCTCTACTATTTCTCCTGGCTTTACCTGGTCAGATTCTACCTCTACGAGTTTCCCGTCGCGTATCACTCTCACCTTACCTTTTTGGGCAGAAGCCAGAGCATACAGGTAGTTGAATGCCCTTTTCCTGACCCTATTCTCGATATATGTACCCAGCGAGACAAAGCCCAAAACCCCAGCAGGTATTTCAAACATTCCCATGCCTTCATGACTAAGAAGCAACTGTATAATCCCTGTTATATATGCAACAAGAGAAGACAGAGTTACAAGGCTGTCCATGCTTGGGGATAAGCGTATAAGCGCTAACAGGCCCCTTACGAGTAAATCATAGTTTAGGAATATCACTGCCGTCGCAACGGCAAAGTAGATGATTGGCGGAAGCGGAAAAACAAGGTGAAAGGCTTCTAGCGAGTGCCAAGTAACCACTGTGAGGCCCAATCCAAATGAGGCCAGAGGTATCCAGAGTGGCTTTTCCCGTTTATCTTCGAGTTGACTCTCTTCTACTTCTCCAACTTGGTATCCAAGGGCCCTGACCAATTCTTTGATTTCTGCTGGGTTGGTAGTTAGAGGATTATAGGTTATCTTTGCGAGATTAGAGGCTGGCGAATAGTGGCAAGAAAATACTCCCTTAAGCCTTGATACTTTTTTCTCAAAGTTGTGTGCTTCTTCAGGTTCGAGTTCAACACTGAAGACAAGCGTTCCCTTTTCTAAGTCGTATCCAGCTTCCCGAATAGCCTTGTTTATGTCAACAAGAGATATCTTGTCCTGGTCATAGATGACAACGGCATCACCAGTTGTAACATCTATGTCTATGGTGGCCCCAATCTTGTGCAGGGATTTTTGTATCGCTAAAACACAAGTCGGACAGTCTACACCTATAACTCTAATCTTTTCCCTTGTTTTTGTCAGTTTGTTCACAACTGGACCATGCTGTAAATAATATTCAGGGTTCTTTTCGAATGCTTTTTTGCAGTGTGGGCTACAGAAATAGTATATTTTTCCCTTGTAGACAGATTTGTAAGGAGTTTTCTCAGATTCTACTTCCATTCCACAGACTGGATCTATTTGCTTTACCATGATTTCTCACATGAGAATGACGGTGTCATGGTATAAATTTTTTCTAACCATCTTGTCTTTTTGTCTCTTCGAGATATGTAGCAAACTGTTCAATGTATTTAAACCCGTGATCTGGGAATATCAGCACATAGTCACCTTCTTGGAGCGCCCCATTCTTTTTCAGCTTTTCAAAAGTAGCCATTACTGCTCCACTGCTAAGACCCACAAATAAGCCCTCACTTCTAGCTATCCTTATAGCCTGTTCAATAGCTTCACTAGATGTAACATCTTGGACTTTGTCTATCTTTACATAGTGAAGCCACTTCATCCCGGTTTCTACTCTTCTTATGCCGGGAATAACATTCCCGGGTGCCGGCTGGGCGCCATAAACCTTTACGTTGTCGCCATATTTGCTTTTGAAATAAAGACTTAGTGCCGAAAGGTGACCCGAGGTACCTACACCACCTATTATTCCCCTAAGCTTAAGGGAGGCTTCCCGCACCTGCAAGTCAAGCTCTTTAGCAGTATATCTCAAATGAACCTTTAAATTCGAGTTATTCTCGAATTGATTCAAATGGATGCCTCCCTCCCTTTTTGCAAGCTCGTCAACGTCTCCAACGAATTCCACGGTGAGACTTTTTTGAACCCTTTGAACCTCAGCACCCATTATACGCAGAATTATGTCTGAGGCTTTTTGAATCGTGTATGGCAAGAATAATTTAACCTTGAGACCCTTTATATTTGCGAGAGCAGTTAAAGCCATGCCCGTATTTGTACTGGTGGCTTCATACAAAACGGTAGGATTATTATACTTCGCCAGATAGTCTGTGATCATTGACCAGCCAATTCTGTCCTTTACACTCATACTGAAGGGGTTAAAAAACTCCAACTTTGCCCACACCCTTAAATTATGGTTGGACAGTGAACGAAGAAGAACGAGAGGGGTTGGCCAGTTCTTGTATAGAAGCTCTTCGGTGCTACTAAATACTCTAAGCCGTGAAGGAGAAATGTCGTCAAAGAAACCCAGATGATCGAGATGATACGTCTCAGTCCCTTCCTTACATGAAGGTTCCCTTATTCCTAGAAAACTGAGAGCTTCCTGCATCAGGTCTTTTTCCCCTAAATATTCGTTGCAGGATATCTTTCCCTTCTTCAAAATTTCCGCAACTATTCCCAATACTTTTTCTAGTCTCTCATCTTTCCCAATTATATACATTCGAATACCACCAGATTTTTAACAATAATTTGGAAGAGAACCCTTTTCCAAAAATGCTCAAGAAAGAAATTCCTCATAAAAATTTTTCCTCCAATGTAGACGTTCATTAGATTTGTGGTCTTGGGATTTATCCCGTTTTGTTTCATATTGACAAAAAGAAGAGGCTTCATCTTCAATGTATCCCTTATCTTAACAATTCTAGTTCGATATTTATATCAGGTTCAAATCGCGAGATATGTACAAGGCCTTTCCACGTAAACACGAGGTGCTTGGTTGTCTTAGGAGGAAAAAGTTTCCCAGATAGCCCAGCTTTTAATACCTGTTCCTTCGGGATATTCTTGCCATCTCCAAAAGACTTTACTAAAATAAGAGGCGACTTGTAGTTGAACATGACACATGGTATATACTTGCAACCCAGACATTTTAATGCCTCAAATCTGTGGTGCCCATCTAGTATGACTCTAGTACCTTTATCTACAGCTATCGGCTTCTTTAAAACTCCATCCTTCACTATTGAAGCTAGCAATGTCATAAGTCTGTCTTGTTCGCACTCCTCGTGAGGACGGAGCTCACTGATGGCACACAGTTCAATGTTATTTTTGCTTTGTAACCAATAACCCCTCATGTTTAGTTCTATATGACATCGTCATATAAGGAATATATGTTTTTCGTTTTTCATATTAAAACAAATACATAATGTCGCGGAAATCTAAAAAATTATGAAAAGTTTTTACTCTGAAGAGGCAACACCCCAAAGCGCAATGCGTCGTACATGCATACGTCGTAGAACCAACCGCATACTATGTATTCAGTCCTTGAGATGCGTGCGCTTAATCTGGGTCTGGGAGTTCTAGACTTTGAAGTACATCTGACACCAGTATACTGTTTTCGTCATAGTCTTTGTTTGTATAGTGGTCTGAAAACTCCTCCTGGAAGACATGTGGGTCAACCCTCTTACCCTTAACAGGGCCACAAGGCTGAGTCTCATTAACCATTCTTCTTGAGTTCTCGTCGAGAGCCTTTTCATCCTTAACCCAGCTAACCTCAAGGCTTCGGAGAGGTAGAGCAACAGGTTGAATCATCAACTAACGCATAGCGACTGTGGAACATTACCGTATCATTGACGAGAGGCGTTAATACGTAATCTTCTATAGCTCGTGCTAGGAAAAACCTAAGAGAAAAGTCTCACATAAGCTTCTAGTATGTGCTTCTTATTTTTCATTTACGTAAACAAATTGTATAAGAAAAATTTTGCCTTCTTTACGATTTGAATAGAGTAAGTTATATAAGTTTCTAAATATATTCATATAACGCTATGCCGGAACAAGTCTTAGTAGTAGACCCATTAGATACATGGTTAATGCTACTAGCAGCAACACTTTTCGCCGCCGCGGCATACATTTACTTCAACTTTGTAAAGCCCCTAAAAGAGCTCGAGCAGGCAAATAGAGGCTTCGGCGTCTTCTTTACATGTGTAGGCATTTATGCACTCGCCACAGGTGTTTGGGCAACAATTACGTGGCCTTTCCCTGGACCCTATAACATTGTACTGATGGATCCATGGGCTATTTTTGGATTAGCCAGCCTTGTCCTCGGTTTGTCCCTGCTTCTCAAGATAGATTTCTCCTACACTTCTGTCCCGTTCGCCTTCCTAGGCATCTTGCCAGTTGTCCACGGCTTGGCTATCCTCAACTACAGATTAACAAAGACCCCAGAGTTTACTTTCCTAATGTACTTCCTTACAGGCCTCTCTGTTCTCTTGTCCCCGATTCTATTCTACAAGAAGAACAAAACGATTGCATACATAGCTGTATTATTCCTCGTGATAGCTGGTCTTCTAGCTTTATACATTGGCGCAAATGCTACATTCGGCCACATTCCTGGATGGGGCAAGTGGTCTCCTTGGTACGGCGCAGTTAAAGTCGGAGGCTAAAAAAGTATTTTTTCTTTTTATTCTGTTTTTAGTGTTTCTTTTATATTTCTGCTTAAAGCAAGAGCTATTATTGAAAGAACGCTAAACACTGCTATGACAGTGAGTGGATCAGGGTGAAATGTTGCGATGGACTGGTAGATTGCTACTCCTAGAAAGCCTATCATGTTTACAAATGAAAACGTTGTCCCCGAGTATTCGTGGTTGTATGCTTCACGTGCCATGGGCGATATTACCATGTGTGTAGAGGCTACGAGCCCGAGGACAAAGAATAATAAGAGTAGAAGGTTATAGGAAACATTCACAAGTATTGGGAGAAAAGCGAGGACAAGCCAGAATATTGCATGCAGTAGACAGCAAGCCTGCAGGATGGGCTTCCTTCTCTTGAGAACCCTGTCACTTATGAATCCCATCAAGGATACTCCTATTAGGAATGCTAGTGCAAGCATGAAAAGCAGGCTTGGCGTATCTTGTAGAGATTGTGGATAGTACTTCTTTATGTATATTGGTGCCCATAGTGACTGGAATGATAATATAGCGGAATATGAGCCGAGATACGCCATTCCAAGCGCTAGAGAGTGCGGGGACCTGACTACTACGCGTAGCTGCTGAAGCGTCTGTTTAAAGCCATCTTTTATGCTGTGGCTTGAGACTCCGTGGTCATTTATTGATACAAACGAGATTATTCCAACGAGGAAGGCAACTATTGAAAGAAAGAGAAGTGTGCCCGAGAGGCCGTATATGTTTATGAGTATTCTTATTGGAAGGGTCGCGAAGAGGGCCCCAAAGTTACCAACTGCCAGACCTATGCCGGTGAGTGTAGCTCCGAGGCTTTTATCTGCATATACGCCTATCACTCTCTGTATCGAGATCCAGACTGCCGATGCCCCGATGCCTACAAGCACACGTCCTGCCACTATTAGCCATGGATTTGGTATGGAAGATATGAGTGAGCCTAATCCTAGGGTAAACATGCTTATTGCTACGTATCTTTTTGCCCCAAGTGCGTCTGAGAAGACTCCAGAGGGCAGTTGCAGTGCGGCGTAGGCGTAGAAGTAAGCGGAGGCGACCATTGAGATGAATAGGGAGGGCTCGATTCCATTACTAGTAGCTATATTGGAGAGTTCTCCTTGGATAACGCCTGTGACTGTCCTGTGTATATAGACTAGGAAATAGGCTGTGTATAGGGCTACCAGTGACATGGCAAGCTTTTTGTCCACACGGTTCTAGGGTTTGCCTAATTAAAAAATTTTCATTTTTAATTAGTAAAAAGTTGACTTTGTACTAATGGTGATGATGCTTTTTCCATTCTCCTGGTTCATGCAGGTGGAAGAACGCCCTCTCCACTACCTCTGAGAGGGCTGGGTGTATATGCATGCCGTTGTAGATTGGCTCAGCACTTCCATCGGGGGTATACATTAGGTTTACTATTTCCTGTATCAGGATGGATGCTTCTGGGCCTATTATGTGGGCTCCAAGGATTCTGAATGTTTCCCTGTCAAGTATTACCTTTACGAAATAATCAGAAACCATCATGGCCTCTCCCTTTGCCGTCTCCTCGTAGCCGGCTATCCCTACAAGGATATCGTACTTCTTCATTGCCTCTTCTTCCCTCAAGCCAACACTTGCAACTTCTGGCTCTGTAAAGATTGCGTGTGGCACCGCGTCGTATCTGGCTTTAACCTCTTCGCCCTTGAAGGCATTCCTGTAGACAATTATGCTTTCGTAGTTGGCCTTGTGCTTATACATCTGTTTGCCAGTAGCGTCACCGAAAGCCCATATACCTTCTTTAGACGTCTTTAGGTATTCGTCCACTATTATCCACCCCTTCTCGTCTGTCTTTACACCGGTTTTCTCTGGCTTAGTGATGTCGCTGTTCGAGGCTCTACCCGAGGCAACTAGTATCGCGTCTGCCTCGAGCTCGACGTTTTCGCCTGTAAGCTTGTTTTCGGCTACCACGATTTGTCTGTCTCCATTCTTCCTGAACTCGACAACCTCGTGGCGGGTCTTTATTTCCATGTACCTGGATAGATCCCTCTGGAGCAACTCCGAGACTTCGGGTTCCTCTTCTTTTAGTATTCTCTCTCCCCTCTGGAGTATTGTTACCTGGCTACCCATCATGGCTAGGAAAAAGCCAAGCTCTAGCCCAACGAATCCCCCGCCTATAACGACTGTTTTCCGTGGCAGTTTTCTCAGTTCCCGAAAGAAATTGTCATTCGTGTAGTATTTTACCTCGTCTATTCCTGGCACTCTAGGAACTGCTGGCTTAGAACCTGTACACAGCAACACTATTTCGCCCTCGATTTCTCTGCCCCCCACATCTACAGTATAGTCTCCCACGAATGTGCCATTTGTCTGGTATAGGTCTATGAGTGGATGATGCTTCAGGGAATGCTCTATCTCTTTACTTTCCTTGTAGATCCTTTTCCAGACCCTTTCCATTGTCCAAGCAAAGTCTGGGGGAGAATAGCTCACATTTATGCCGAACTTGTCTGCTTCCCTTATCCTCCTAATGTTCCGGGCAACCTCTATCAGCATCTTGGAGGGTATGCATCCACGGGTTAGGCATATCCCGCCAACCATGTCGTTTTCGATCACTGCGTAGCGGTAGCCCTGACCCTCATTTATTAGCTCAGAAACAATGTTCATGGCCGAGCCTGTACCAAAAACGATGACGTCGTAGTGTTTAGTCATATATGTTTCTGCTTTCTTGTCAATATATTTATTTATTGCATTTCTATGGATATATTAATGTCCGGCCTAAAGGAAAAGGTTTGGAGAAAACTTCCTCTAATAATAATCCTGACAGTAGTAATTCTGGGAGTTGTTCTGGCAGTGTTTTCCCAGAGACAACCATTCACTAGCCTACAGCCTTATGTTGCCCAGATAACAATAACGGGGACAATAGACTACTCTTCTTCCTCGATTCTAGGAACAACGACAGGAGTAGAGGAGTACATTAGACTCATAAAACAAGCAGAGGAAGACCCCCTAGCCAATGCTGTAATCATAGTATTCGACTCCCCAGGCGGAACAGTCACAGCGTCCGACGACCTTTACCAGGCCGTAAAGAGCCTGGCCTCAAAGAAACTTGTCGTGGCCTATGCTAAGGGCCTCATGGCTAGCGGCGCATACATGGCCGCACTCCCCGCAAAAGTTATCTTGGCTAGCCCAACCAGTGAAGTAGGATCAGTTGGCGTAATCATGACTGTTCTCAACGTTGAAAACCTTCTTGGAAAACTTGGTATAACCGTCTACACATTTAAGTCTGGAACACTCAAGGACATTGGGTCCCCTTACAGGAATATGACAGAGCAAGAAATAAAGATAATGAACGACTTTGTAAACTATTATTTCGAAATCTTCAAGGAAAGAGTGATAATGAATAGAGGAAAAGTCTCTGACGAAGTCTTCACGGGTCAACCGTTTACTCCAGTAAAAGCCAAAGAGGCAGGTCTAATAGATGACATATGTACATATGAAGAAGCAGTCAACCGGACAAAGAGTTTAGCGGGTTTGCCCGAAGATGCACCAGTAATAGAGCTTAAGCCGAGAACACCATCGCTCCTCGACGTTTTGTTAGGCGTTTCTGAGAGGAGGAGCTCAATAACTATTCCAAGCATTGTTGTCTTGGCGATGTGGCCTCCACCAGTCGCAATCGTTTTACCTTAAAGAAGATTCGAATAGCTCAGGCGACTATTTTTTCTGCTCTAGCTAGGGTCCATAGAGATGCAGTGAAAAATGCAAGGGACAATGCCCCGATAATGGTATTCTGGTTTAAGACTGATATGAAGAGGCTTAGAGTGCTCCATAGCAACATGTAGAAGGGATCTTTAGGCTTCTTTTCCTGTGTTTCTTTCTTTCCCTTCGGTGTCACTTCGTAACTGAGAGGGAGGCCAAGTAACCCTTTCAGGCTGTTCCAGGCAAGGGTAGGTGTAAGCGTTGTTAGTATGGCTGTGAATCTTCCGAGGTTTGTTATGGTTTGTTTTAGGCTGTATTTTTTCATGAGTCTCTGATAGAGATAATAGTATATAGGAAATATGAGAATGAAAGGCGACGACATGTATAGGATTTCTTCCAAGAACATGCCAAAAGTTATACGTTGTTCCAGTGCCCCTGCTATGGGTAAAAGGAGAAATGAAATAGAGACGGGGATTGTGAGAAGAGGCAGAGACATATAGGCGAGCATTTCTAGCCTCCTCCAAAAAGACAGCTTGTGGCTTTTAATGAGTTTTAAGGCGGATCTCCTCAAGACGTCACTCGTGCCATATGCCCATCTTTTTTGTTGCGTCTTGAACGCAGCAAGCGTCGAGGGGACAAGAATCCTCAGAGACAGTTCTCCAAGCAGATGTGTATCATAGCCGTTTAGGGCAAGCTTAACCCCCATCCATATATCGTCTTGAATTATGTTGTCTCCCCAGCCGCCCACATCTAAGACAACGTTTTTGTCATAAATTGTTCCAGAGCCTAGAGGAAAAACAAAAAGGCCCGCCTGGCTCCTCATTCTGTAGAGGAGATCCGAGCCAAAATCTGTGAAAAACTTTACCGCGTGTGCTAGACGCGTCCCTCTTGTAAAGTAACCTTCCCATGGTATTACACTTGCTCCCCCGTTTTGGAGCCCTGTACAAATTTTTGTGGCAATTTCTAGTGTTGGTTCAGCGTCGACGTCTAGTATCAAGAAATGAGTGGCAGTAACATTTTTTAGATAGTCATCTAGTGCGCCAGTTCTCCCGCCTCTACGGTCTGGCCTGTGGAATATGGATATGGGGAGGTCGTATCCCAGGGCTTCAGCTAGATTTCTTACGTAGTCGCTTGAGTCGTCTGAAAGTATAGTTAGGCGTGTGAAACAGGGGCTTGTCAGGAGGACTGCTGAGTTACGTCTTGTTTTTTCGACAACTAGTTCTATTGGCTCAGAATAGATTGGTACAACAGCTTCTAATGTGCCCCTAGAAGCCCTATGAATGTTGTTGTTTGCTTTGTTTCTTCTTCTGTTTGCAATAGCTAAAATAAGGGTCTCATACAAGAGGAGTAAAAGTATTGGAAATACTACCAAGAGCATGGCTATTGTGCTTAGAAGTGGTATCGCTGTGTAGCTTTCCATAGGCCATGTCACCACATAATAAATGGTTAGTCCTCGCTGGATACTGGCAGGTCTCTGTCTCTGGACTCTGCTATTTCTTTGGAGCGGAGAGTTCTCAGCAGGAGATCTATCTGTTCGCCGAAGAATGCCCACAGCGAAAAGACGCCTATAAGGAGGCCGATGCCTATAGCTATTCCAATCGCTAGTGCCAGCTTTATTTCGCTACTGAGTGCTGCAAGGTCGATGAGGAGCAGGGTTATGAGGAGAAGACTTAGCATTGTGAAGAATCTTTCAGTTTTCCTTTCTAGCCTCATAGATTTGACCAATGCGTCGATAATTACAAAGGTAAGCATTGATAATACCACTACGCTACCGACCCTGTATATGTAAGCTATTAGGTCCCGATATGCCTGCGTGTATTCTGGGACAAATATTCGAACCACAATTGCTGTGCTAGTGGCTATTACGCCTGCGTCTGCCAAGAAGATTATAAGGGAGTTTACCGGTATTCTTGTTCCTTCGGGGACAGCTCTCTTTACATAGTCTTCCAGCCTGCTTGTACGGACAAGCCAGTTAATTGCCTTGTTGAGAAGCTTTACAAAGAGGAGCGTTACAAAAATTACAAGCGTGGCGAGACCTGCCTTGGGAAAGAGTGACAAGATGTCTTCAAGGAGCTGACGGAGAAGCATAGTGATCTCTGCGTCCGACATGTCAACCACCGATTATTAGGAATGCTAGCTTATAAATTATATATAAGAGCAAAGCCAGTGTCATCAAGGTTACTGCTTCAAAGAATGTTTTGAGGAATTCTTTAGAGGCTTGAACCGTGAATGTGAAACCTGTGAGGCTAATAGAGTAGATTAGTCTGCTGAACTCGTACGCCTTTCTTCCTGGAATTATAGCGGTTTCAGGTATAGCAAGTAAGACTATTATGACAGCTAGGAACTTGATGATAGCTGACAAAATGAGCCCTGTAAATGGATCCTTGACAAATATGTATGCAACCATCGAGGCTATGAGCAATCCTGTATAGTTGCCGGCAACAAGAAATGCGGATGCCTTTATTCTTCCCATGCGTGCATTAACCTCAGCGAAAATCTGCATTGCGAGTAAGTTTGCAGCCATAAAGGTTAGAGATGTAAAGAACGATATCCCTACATGGGCATACGGGTAGCTGATAAATGGTATTAGTCCCGTCAGCAAAGTATTTGCAACTAGGCCAACCATATATGACTTGTAGCCCCTAAACAGGAATGAGCCAAGAGTGCCTCCAATGTTCCCCGTTACACTCAGGGCGAGAGCTATATAGATAGGGGCGCCTAAGCTCTTTAGAAAAGGAGTCCACGACAATCCCACTAAGTTGCTACCGGCCAGCATGAATGTGAGAACCAGAAAAGCCGAGTGTCCTCTTACAATTACTTCGACCGGCGTCTCCTGCTGTTTCTCTACTATTTGAGAGGGAAACTTTGGGACAAGTATGAAGGCGAGAGAGCTTCCCAGGCCAATAACAAATGCCGCAAAGTAGGATATAATGTAGCTTTGAGGGGGATTATAGACGTAGGAAACGAAGGTCATAAAGAGGGATCCAAGCAAGGAAGCAACTGCTCCAGCTGCTGATCTCCAGACTGAGACATTTATCACGTCTTGTATAGATGAGAAATATGAGTAGATTAGTGCTCCAATGAAAATGCTTACCACTGCTGAGATAAGGTTTCCAAGCATGTAGGTAAAGGATATCAGCTCTATGTTGCCCAAGAGGAAAGGCAAGAGGAACCATACAACTCTTTCAGTCACATGTGTAGTGAAGGCCAGGAATTTGAATTTCCTTGTAAGGCTGTCGGAATACCTGTACAATATCAATGATAGAATAGACCCGCTTAGGCCTGTGGGCAAGAGTATGAGTGCCATGTTTCCTAGGCTGTACCCGCTATACGAGATCATTGGGATAAAGAGACCCCTAGTTATTGAGACGTAGAATCCTCCTAGGAATGCTTCTACAACTAGGAGTACCTTAGCAATATTTTCTTCTGGCGAAGACGACACGTTAACTCATGTTCATGAATATTTATTAAAAGTTTTTAGGTTAGGAGTTAGAGGTCTAGGTTCTCTTGCAAGATGTTTTTCAAAGCTTCGGAACCCATATGGTGCTTCAGCGAAACCAAAATTGCTCTGAGGAAAGACTCCCAGTTTCCAACATCTACCCAGTCTGCCTCAGACTCATAAGCTATAAACTCTACGCCACTCTTGATCAAAAGCTGGATTGAATCTGTTATCTCGATTTCTCCCCGTGGACTTGGCTTCGTCTCTTCTATCGCTTTGAATATCTCGGGTGGAAAAATATACAAAGAGACATTTGCCAAGTTGGAGACAAATTCCTTTGGCTTCTCAACTATGCCTTTTACAAGGTAAACGAATTCCGCAACTTTATCCCCAACGATTACTCCGTATCTGCTTGGGTCTTTTACTTTTCTCACAGTTATGACTGGCTTTTTAGTCTGGCCATGCAAAGAGATAACTTTCTCCGTAACATTCTCTCCCACAAATATGTTGTCAGCAGCCGCGGCTAGGAAAAAATCGTCACCCACAAATCCCTTAGCCATGTATACTGCGTGCCCAGTTCCCCTAGGGATAGGCTGATTTACCCAGACGATAAATGACTTCTCTATTTTTTCATAGAAATCTTTTAACAGCTCTGCGTATTCATCTTTACCATTTCTTTCAAGGTATTCGACAAAGTCCCAATCAGGAGTAAAGTGGTCTTCTATTGCACGTTTACCCCGTCCAACAACAAAGCAGAATTCACGTATCCCTGCATCATATAGCTGTTCAAAAGCGACCTGTATTACTGGTTTAAGATACATTTTGCCGTTGAACCCATAGAAAATTGGTAGCATCTCCTTCGGCATCTCTTTGCTGTAGGGGACAAGCCTTGTCCCAAGACCTGCGGCAAGCAATACTCCTTTAGAAATCATACATGCCTCTGCCTAGACTCCAAATATATATGTATAACGTGTAGATACGCTACCCCATTTTCTATATTTTGGCAAGGGCTAAATTTTTATACCATACCTTAACTAAGAGATTTGACAAACATGGCAAAAAAGTTTGGAGACCTGATATATTCTCCGGAAGTTGCGGCAGGCGAAGCAGTCTCAAAGGTTGAAACCCACACACCAAAGATCGAGGCTCCCGACGAGGTCAAAGCTGGGGAACCATTCTACATTAAGATAAAGGTTGGGCCACATCCAAACACACTACAACACTCGATTAGGTGGATAGAGGTATACTTTGAAGAGGAGGGTAGAGCATTCAACCCTATAATGCTTTCGAGGATACATTTAGAGCCCGAGCTCGTAGAGCCAGAAGTTACACTCAAGCTTGTCCTAAAGAAGAGCGGAGTAATTTATGCCCTAGAATACTGCAACCTTCACGGTGTCTGGGAAGGCAGGAAAGCAATAACTGTAAAGTGAGCTAGTAAAAAATAATAATACTTTTTTTGCATTTATCTTGTGTTAACTAAAAAACAAAAATTTGTCTACGGGTTCGCACGCTTCGGCTCTACAATTTTCATGGGTCTCTACGACTTTGCGAGCTTCTATATCTACTGGCAGGTCTTCAAGCTAGACCCCGCCCTAGCGGGAATTATGGGAGCCGCTGGAAAAATCACTATAATGATCGCCAGCTACATTATTGGCTTTATTAGTGACTCTATATGGACGAGGCTTGGCAGGAGAAAGCCATTCATATTGACAGGGGCCCCCATGCTTGCTCTCTCTGGCTTCTTACACTTCACACCAATTTATTTTCTAACAAGTATAGACCAGTCTTCCTTGTTTTTGTGGGGTGTGGGGACAAGTGTCCTTTTCCACATCTTCTATGCGTGGCTTCTAACTCCGTATCAGGCTTGGCTTCCAGAGATTTCCGAGCCTCACGAAAGAATCGATATATCAATGATACAGAACTTGTCTAATATTTTTGGGCAAGTTGTCAGCACTGTAACAAGCTTCTCCGCCAAGATGCTCGTTGCTTCTGGGCTGTTAACGCCACTTATGGGTCTATATGCCCTCGTCCTGGTGGCATTGTTTACTCCTCAGGTCTTTATACTACCTGTCGAAAGGAAGACTGAGACTATAAGACCCTCTTTAAGAGACTTTCTTACAGTTTTTAGGTACCCTGAATATATGAAGTGGATGGGTGTCAGAGGGCTAATGTCTGCAAGTGTACAAATGCTTTCAATCTCTATTGTTGCTTATATAGAGTACGTAATAGGAGTCGAGAAAACCCTAGCTTCTGCATCCTTTGGATTAATCCTTGTATTATTCGTTGCAGGTGCTTTCCCATTATGGAGCAGGTTGGGCAAAACACGCGGGAAAGGTTATGCCCTTTCATTGGCCATAACTGTCTTAGTAGTCACACTTCTCTTGACGCCTGTCCCTCATTTTATTAATGAAACTGCTTTAAAGATACTTTTTGGATACCTCATTGTAGCTGTTGGCGCTGTAGCAGTCTCGGCCTACGTGTTGTTCCCATACGCTGTACTTGCTGACCTCGCACACTGGTATCAAGAAAGAACTGGCGAAAACAGGGCTGGGCTATTCACTGGATTCGAGGGGATACCGATAAACATTTTCGAGTCACTTGCATACTTGGTCACTGGTTATCTAATGAGTCTGCCAAACGTAAACGGCTACACAATGGGTCTGATCCTGTGGGGACCTATAGGTGCGTTCTTCGCCTTGATAGCTCTCTTGCTCTTAAAGAAAACAAACATTGATCCATTTCTTGCCAGGAATCGTTAAAGCTATATTTCTTTTTGTTTTTCTACATGTCTTGTGTACGGAGAGATACTTGCACTCATGGCTGCATTATCGTTCAGCGGGGCTGCGTTGCTCTATAGGGCAGGAGTAAAAAACAGCGACATCCACCCGCTTGTTTTGAGCGGTTTCCGCGGAATATTTGCACTTATGTTCATGCTGGTCGTCGCCCTGTTTTACCCAGTAAATCTAGCTAAGCCTCCAGTATTCTATTTAATAGTTGCAGTCTCCATGCTTGCCTCTTTTGTAGCCGGGGACTCTGCATTCTTGTATGGTCTCCAAAGAGCCCCCGTGAGCATAGTGTATCCAGTAGCCTATACTTTCTCTATTTCTACCTCTGTCTTCTCCCATTTTCTATTAAATGAAAACTTAGCAATGAAAGACATGCTTGCAGCAGTATTCATCATTGTTGGTGTTTTCTTTGTATATAGAGGCTCCAACTCCTACAAGTCCAACAGCCTCGTTGGGATACTTGCAGGACTAACCGCAAGCCTGTTCTGGGGGCTCGGCGTCTCGACTATGGGACTGGCACTGCACTGGGGGAGCTCTATAGAGGTAAATATCTCGAGGTTGACTTTGCTGATCCTGCTAACTTCGCCGCTCATCCTAAACAACAGAGAAAAGCTCAGAGAACAAGTAAAACTCTCTTATCTTGCTCTTGGAGGAATAATGGGTATAGGGATAGGCCCCTTACTCTTTATGAGCTCTATTGGGCTTATAGGCGCTTCTAGGTCAAGCATATTTATTTCTTCTACGCCGGCGCTGACGGTAGTCCTGTCAAATGTTTTCTTAAAAGAAAAGACCTCTGGAAAACTTCTTCTGGGAGCTCTACTCGTTTCAGTAGGTCTTCTTATTGTAAGCATAAAGTAGACTATTCCTTGGACAATTGAAGACTAAGTTTCTCACTTTTAAGGACGTGGTCTTCTTTGGACGCTTCTTCCTCATCAGACAACACTTTCACGAAGTAATACTCTGTTACCTTTGACTCTGCAATTATGTCACTTATCGATGACAATTTTTCATCGTAGGCAATCTCTATGACAGACCCGTAAACCTTTACAGACTTCACAGATGGTATCCTAAGGAAAAGGGCCTTGGAGGGGGCTACACAGCTCCCGCAACCTATACCCTTAACCTGTATACGTGCGAGACGCATAATTACAAAAAGATAAAGAGATAAAAATATTTAGAGTTCCAGAACTATTCCCGGCACCCTTGGGAAAAGCTGCAGTTCGCCTATATGTTCAATTCCGGTAACCCATAGGAGCAACCTCTCGACACCAATACCTGCGCCAGCGCTTGGGAGAAGCCTTCCCTCCTTTGCTAGGCTCAAAAGTACCTTGTAGTTTTCAAGCGGCACACCGTCCCTCTTCATTTTTGAAACTATCTTGTCATATTTGTATTCTCGTCTAGCTCCAGACAGAATTTCTCCCACTCTTGGAACATATAGGTCATAGTTGTCCCAGACGCCTGTCGCCTCGTCTTCATAGTCGTAGAATTCTCTTGGAATGTTAACTATCCAGAGGGGTTCTTTTAGTTCTTCTCGAAGGATGTCTGGCCACTTTTCACCATACTTCTCCTCAGCCTCACGGCTATCCATAACCTTGAAGGGGATGCTGAAACTCAAAAGGTCATATGTTCCTAGTTCTTTTAATTCACTTGAGAACCTAGCCCTTAGGAATGCAATATACTCTCTGAGTAGTTCCTCAACGAATTTCCTTACGTCGGCGGAGCTGGCTCCACGTATTTCGAAGTCTAGCTGTGTGAACTCGTAGCCATGTATGCCTGTGTTGAGTCTCTCCCTTTTTTCAATTCTGATGTTGGGGGAAAAGATAAAGATCCTGGGAGCTAGAAGAGAAACTAGTACCTGTTTGTGTACAATCATGCTATGGGTGGTTCTCACAGTTTCTCCATATATCTCGATCTCTATCCTTTTTTCGATACTGAAGTCGGGATCGGGCCAGAGGGGGTCTGTAGCTTTAGAGAGAATTACGGGCATTATCCACTCAAAACCCTTCTCGACAAAATATTCTGATAGGTAACGTAGGGTATGTGTCGTAATCCGTGTTGTTAGCCTTTTTCTCTCTATTTCCTCTGGGGAAAGCTCGTTGAGCTGCTTTATTTTAGACTCGTGGAGTTGCTTGAGAATTAATTTGGTTTGTTCCTTGGTCATAATTCATTTTTGAACCCTCTTTATAAAAACTCTTACGGGTATTTTTTTGAAAATATTGCAATAATTGTGACAAAAATCCTTAGATAAATGGAAAAAATTCACAGGAAAAATGACTCTTCTAGTGCTCGTGTTCGTGAACCTCTCCTGGTTCAGCAAGCTCAAACATTATATCCACGACTCTTGCAAATTCCTTTACTTCGAGAACACTCAGACCCTCGTCGCTCTTTATGACAATATATCCCTTGTCTTCGTATTCTTTACATTCGCTTTCTGTTTTACAGGTTGCTATCTCTTCGATTATGGCTACTATGGGCTCTATGCCTCCTGAGAGTAGCTTGTACATTTCGCATGGATCCTCTATAGCTGTTACAACTTCCTCTGCATGGTGTTCCTCTACTAGTTTCAGTATTTCCTCTGCTTTTTCTAGGGGACCAACACCTATAACTTGAACATTTTCTCCGAGGGAGTCCTTCAGCTTGTCATATATGTGTGGAGTTGCTGGGATATCTATGGCCCATATTACTTTTTTCATTTTTAGCTCACCAGCGACAAAACGTCTAGGACTTTCTGGTAATCTGTTATGAGTCTGTTTAGCTTGTCTATGAGGTCGTTTTCGTTTGATGCATATTCAGATAGTATAACAAAGCCTTCTTCGTTTATGTCTAGACGGCTCTTTATTAGGTGTGCCCTTATCCTAAGTTGCAAAGCCTCGTCTATGGCTGAGAAGTCTCTCTTGAATATGGGGTCGCTCTCAATTATGTAGCCAAATTTTTCAACAAATATTTCGAAGCCAATCCTTGTGTCCCTCTTCGTCGAGGCCCCAACTATGCTTACAACGTCCCTCCAGTTGCGTGGTGCAACTAGGTAGCCAGACTCACGTATCAATTTAACTAGCTTCTGCATGTCGGGTGGATATTCTTCGTCTCGGGGCACATCTACCTTAACCTCGGATCCATTTTCTATTTGTAAAACGTAGTGTTTTGGACCAAGGAACCATCCCAGGGGTATAACAGGTCCATACGGCTGGTTTGGGCCGGCAAATAGGCAGAGGGCTTTCCCCGGAGGCCAGTATGCAAGGCTACCGGCGACTATTCGAGAAGTGGTTGGTCCGCTTAGCTCGATGCCTGTTGAGAAGTAGATTTCTTCTTTCCATCTTTCAGCGACAGAACTTACTGGGAGATGTTTGCTCAGTATATCACCAAGATCTTCCTGTGAAATATGTCCAAGAATCTCCATTGATTCCCCGTTTTTTGAGCTAAACGTTATCCTGAGATACATATCATAGTAAGAAAAGTATGTACTTATTTACTTTGTGCAAGAAGAAAACAAGCAATTCAAAAGTGTAGATATGAAAAGCCTAACAACTAGTCTGTAGAACCAGCTAGTTTTAAATCTTTATTCTATAGGAACTGGGCATTTATTAAACCAGCAGGTTTATTATTGACCGATAACACTTAATTTAGGCGATAATATGAATGACCAAACTTTACCTTTAGAGTTTAACAAGCAAATGAACCAAGAATTAAGAAATGCCTATCTTTATTTTGCCATGGCTAGCTATTTTGACGGGTTGTCTCTTAAGGGATTCGCTAATTATTTTAAAGTGCAGGCTAGAGAAGAATTAGGCCATGCAATGAAGTTCTACGAATTTATTATTGATAGAGGTTGGAAAATAGAGATACAAGACATACCGAGGCCGAAATCTTCCTGGGGAAGTATCCTTGAGGCAGTTGAAGACTTCTTGGCGGCAGAGGTTGAAAACACAAAGCGTATTTGGAGACTTGTCGACTTAGCTAGAGAAAGTGGCGATAAGGCTGCAGAAAGTTTCCTGCAGTGGTTTGTAAATGAACAAGTAGAAGAAGAGAAAAACGCCAATGAGTTGCTGGCTATGTTGAAACTTACTAAGGAGCATCCAAGTGCTATATTTGCTCTTGACAGGGTTCTTGCTGAGAGAAAATAGAGAATTCCCCAGTTTTTCATTTTTTAGTGTGGATTTTTCTTTTCTAGGTGTTGCTTAACAATGCTAAGCGTTGTCTTATTGAAGTAGCCTGAAGTTATAGCGTAGCTAAGAAGAGAGGGAACTAGATACCAGCTCCGAGGGCTCATATAGGCCATTTCTAGCGCCTTATCGAGGCCTTCTGCCCTTAAAGCTGTCTGGACGAGCAGTTCTTCAATGTCGTTGTTTAGTGTTAGGTTTTGTTGGAGATAATTCTTGGCTGAAACGTAGAGCTTCATTGATGCTGTATGCATCGATGCTTCTGCTAGGTTCCTAGCTACAAGCAATGATAGGAATGCATCTACTTCCGTAAGGACTGGGGAAAGCTTCTCGCATATTTTTTCTGCAAACAACTCGGAGCTGTACCTGTCAAACATGTAGTAGCTTTTTAGAAGCCTGGATATAGCCACTATTCTCCTAACGGTATTCTCTACTTTTTTTGTTGCCTCAATGGCTTCTCTTAAAAGAATTTCGACGCCAGGGTTCATTGCAGAGGCCTCGGCAAGCGTAGTAGCTCTTAGGTGCGGCTTAAGTTGTCTTGAGATAGCTAGAGCCTCTTCGATGTGCCCAAGGGTTGAGAGAGAAATAACTAGCCTTGAGCGGCCTTTCCAGCTAGCCTTAGGAAGCCACTCATATGCCTGGTTGACGTATTCCCTATGATTATATCCAAGCGCGTTGGCTGTTTCGGCAAGCCTCGAAAATACAAAGATTTTCCTTGAAGGGTTTAGGCTCTGCACCAGGGTTTCTAGCTCTGCCAAGTTGCGGTTCCAGAGCTCTGGAAGGTACGTCGGTGTCTCAGCTAGAAGGTATGCCTTTAGGTATAAATCCCTAAGCTTAGATAAGTGATCTTTCGGATCGTTACCGAAAAAAGTAAGAGAACGTATATACATTGCTTTTGCCAGCTCGCCTGTCTTTGTTTTGGGAACGCGTTTTACTAGGATCTCCAGATCAAACAAGTATTGTTGGATACTCATCGTCTTTTAATTTTGATTGATAAGTATACCCGTTTCTTGTGTCTTTGGGACACCTATAAACAAAATACAACCGTCATATGGGGTTAAGCTCTGCCAAGGAATGTTTACAAGGTCTAGGAAAAGATATATAGGGACTTAAACCTCTAATAGAAATGTGGAGATAGAGGCCTGGATTTCTGAGGTTCCGCTAGTTGAGCCTCTCCGAATAGCTCCTGGAACATCTTATACACAGCGTTCCATCATTATAAGGCTTCGCGACGGAGACCTAGAAGGGTGGGGTGAGGCTTGCCAGTCTCGAAGGGTGCTTGGAGAAACAATGGAAGACGCATTAGCTTCTCTCAAGAAAATTATCCCAGCAATCAAAAAGGCAAGCTATGAATCCATAGAGGCCATTCATGAGTTTACAGAGGGCTTAGACGCTACCCCATCTATAAAAGCCGCGCTAAACATTGCCTTGCTAGACATGTATTCCAAGAGCCAGAAGAGACCACTCTGGAAGCTTTTAGGCGGATACCGCGAAAGCCTTGTTACCGATGTTACTATAGGCATCATGGAGCCGGAAGAAATGGCCCAGAGAGCATTGAAGTTTGCAGAAAGAGATTTTACAATTTTCAAGCTAAAGCTTGGAGAAAACCCCGAGAAGGATATCGAGAGAGTAAAGAAGGTTAGAGATGCACTTGGAGAAGGGCCAACTATTAGGGTCGACGCGAACGAGGGCTGGAGATATGAGGATGCAGTTAGGGTGATAAACAGGATAGCTGACTACGAGGTCGAACTAGTCGAGCAACCATTGAGACACGACATGCTCCATGAGCTAAAGATGCTCAGGAGAGAGAGCCCTATACCCATAGCTCTCGACGAGAGCGTTCGCACGCCGGGCGAGGCTCTAAGAGCCGTGGAGGAAGACGCAGCAGACATAATAAACATAAAGCTCATGAAGAGCAGGGGAATAACGCCCGCGATAAGAATTATAGCTATAAGCGAGACTGCAGGGGTCAAAAACATGGTTGGATGTTTTTCCGAGACGCGTCTAGGAATAACTGCTACTGCGTATCTAGCACAGGCCTATAGGAACGTATACTATTACGACCTAGACTGCGACATACTCAGCATAGACCCCGTGTTTAGAGGCGGCTCGGAGCCGGAGGGACCAGTGAGGAGACCTTCACAGGGCTACGGCCTAGGTGTCACATTGCCAAACGAGGGTTATCTTAGACCAGCCAAGATTGTCTAATGCAGGATTATAAGAAGTTTAGGTATATTATTATATTTTTACAATTATTTCTGTATGAGCGAAATATCTGAGGAGGTAAAAATCAGGGATTTAAAGCCATATAACGTCCTGGTTGCATGCTTCTTAGCAGGCTTCAGGGAAAATGGGGTTTTAAATTTCGGCATACTAAGAGGCGTCGCCGAGAATACTGGAAGAAGGATTTATGAAGCATATAGTGACGGGGTTCCCAAGGATCCCAAGTCTGCAGCTGAGTGGCTTCTAGCTAAACTAGAGATCTCAAAAGATAGCCACGTAGTAATAGATGGTAGTAATGTAAGGATTAGAATAAAATCTAGGTTTTGCCGGTACTGCCCGAAAGGTGTGGGCGGCTTAGAATTGCCAGGGGTTCTTTGTCCGTTCCCGGGACTTTTTAAAGGTTTTCTTGAGGGTGCGACCGGGATAGAGCTTGCCTATCCCCAGAATGGTTTATACAGGGATGAGGAGAAGTACTGCAATATCATATTATCATTCAAGGAGCCGTCAGAACAAAAATAAATACGTCACCATCAACATGTAAATTTTTTCGTTTTTGTCTCGAAAAATTTAAAAATCCTTTCTTTTTGGCTGACTCATGACATACAATCACCATAGCACCGTTGCTGTTCTCGGTTCAGGAAAAATAGGGCTCGCATTTGTGAAACAGATTCTGCAGAAGACATCCTATAGGGTCTACGCTACTGGAAGGAGAAGTGAAACGCTGAAAGCCGCCGAGAGCCTAGGCGCTCTAGCACTGAGGGATAACAATCTGGCTGTAAGAGAGAGCGGGATAGTAGTCATAGCTGTTAAGCCTTTCCATTTCCCGCAACTTTTATCAGAAGTCGAGCCTGAAAGCTGGAAGGGAAAAATAGTAGTCTCCCTAATGGCCGGCGTCAAGCTTGACACACTTAGGGCTGCGATTCCAGGCGCCCGTGTCTTTAGGGCTATGCCAAACCTCAATTCATATGTAGGTTTCTCATCTACTGCTGTGGCCGAGAACGGCTATGATGATACAAGCAGAACAGTGGAAGAGTTCCTGAAGATCTTCGGAAAGGTCTACTGGGTACCAGAAGAATATCTCGATATCTGGACTGGTCTAGCTGGTAGTGGCCCAGCTTTTATAGCGGAGATCATTGACGCGATGGCTATGGGGGCAGTTGCCGCTGGCATGCCCCGGGAACTCAGCTATGAAGCAGTGCTAGACGTTTTAGAGGGTACTGCGCGCCTACTCAGAAGCAGGCTCTACCAGCACCCGGGACAGCTTAGAGACGATGTGACTACGCCTGCGGGGACAACAATAAAGGGCCTGATGGTTCTGGAGAGCGGCGGCGTAAAAGCTGTATTGATGAAGATGGTTGAGGAGGCTTCTAGGAGGTCTCGCGAGATTGGCGAAGAGATAAACTTGAAAATTCTCGAAAAAATAAGACAAAGATGAATTTTTAAATGAGGAAAAATCTAGACGAATTTCTCGAGTATCATTTTGAAGGAGGGCTCTACTTCCCTTATCACAAGAAAATCTTCATCCATTGTTACTAGCTCTTCATTCCTGTTTAGACAAACTGCCGCAATAAGTAGATCTGAGGCTCCTAGAGGTTTTCCTATCACTCTAAGCCTTTTCTGTAGATGAACAGCCCTTAGTTGTTCAGCTCTTGTTGGAAAGTAAATCTCTCCATGAAAATTCTCGTAGTCAAGTATTGGCGGGTACTCGATTAGAGATACAACGGTTATGTTTTCCCATATTTCTAATCCTTTTTTGACCCTTGAAATCACAGAAGAAGTGTCGAGTATCAATATCCCACCTTGCTCAGCTTCTCTATTCTCCTTTTTTCTCTTTGCCTCAATAAAGACTGCAAAATGTCTTCTTCGAGTACGGCTTTTTCCTCTGTTGTCTTTATGTTCAACATTTCCATTAAAAGCAGTACTTCTTCTCGGGTTAAACCTTCTTTTTCGGCCTTTATTGAGAGAGCTTCGAGAGTAATGGCACGCCTAGCTATTTCGGACCAATTCACGTGTTTGTATTTTTTAATTAATTCGTAAAGCCAGTCTGGGACGCTAAGGGTTATATTTGCCATACATATTTCTGTGTATTATGTGTAATACGTGAATATAAAGTTACAGTTTCAATATCAGCAAAAAGACAGTCTGCGAAGAGAATCTGAGAAAGACTAAGCCTTCATAACATAAAATTAAAATTTTTGTACGAGTAAATGTTGGCGTGAAAACCAAGCATATCCTAATTATTATTGCAGTGTTGCTTGCCGTATCCCCGTTGTTGGGACTTCTCCTGGGTAAATGGGTAGACTATTGGAGAATAGCCACAAATCTCGGAGACGAGCCTGCCTATATCGCGTTAACTATTCTGCTCTTTTATTTGGTAGACCCCCATCTGGGCGTGAATGTCCTTATAGCACTCTCTACTGGTGCCTGGCTCGACGTATTTATGAAGAACCTTTTTAAGTTGCCTAGACCACCTAGCGAGCTTTGGCTTGCACCTGCAGAGGGCTATGGTTTTCCAAGCGGGCACGCTACTACTTCAACAACTTTCTGGACAAGTCTGTCACTTGAGACTAGAAGGAGAGAGGTATACCTGTTAGGCGCCGTCACAGTTGCAATCGTGTGTTTGTCGAGGATTATTCTCAACGTGCATTATCCAGTAGACGTGGCAGGCGGAGTTGTTCTAGGACTGTTTTCCTCGTTTAGCGTCTACTACGCTACCAGGAAAATCACCTTAAAGCCCTGGTTGGCGTCCCTTGCCTTAGCGTTGTATGGTGTTGCCGTTTCGGTGCTGACTTTTGTGCAGGGAGACCTTAACTTTGTGAGGCTTGGTGGATTATTGGTCGGATTGGCTGTCTACCCATTGATAAGAGAAAAAATTAACTTAAGGAAAGAGTCTTTCTTAACGAAAACAATTCTAGCCCTCGTGGCCCTTGTGCTTGCTTTTGGATTTACACAGGTTGCAAAGAGCCAAGCCCCTCTTCCCCAGTTTATTCTTTACCTAGCTACGGGCTCTATAACGGTATCCCTTCCACTATTAAGAAGCAAGAGTGGAAGAAAAACTACGGGTTAATTTTTAGATATTTTAGATATTAGTGAATTTTTTAACTGTCTCTGCGTCAAGCCTCTTTACAAGCTCGACTACGAGGCGTACAGCGTTTTCAACATCGCTAATACTCACAATGCTTACATGGCTGTGTATGTGTCTAGTCGGAACCCCTATAACTATGCTTGGCCTTCCCCCCTTGTAGAGGTGCAACCTGCCGGCATCCGTCCCACCACTGACAGCCGACAGCTGATATGGAATCTTTGCCTCTTCAGCCACCTCGATGACAAACTCCTTGAATCTTGGGTTTGGAATCATTGATCTATCCCATACAACTATTGTGGGCCCCTTGCCTACCTTTGCCTGGGCCTCGCTCGGCTTTATCCCAGGAACATCTCCAGCAATGTCTACTTCTGTTACAATTGCTACGTCGTGGTCAGCTATCCAGCCAACTGTCTCGGCTCCTCTTAGACCTACCTCTTCTTGCACGGTTGCAGCCGCGTAGAGCGTGTTTCTGTGCTCTATATTGTTTTCCCTGATGTATCTGAGTGCTTCTAGCGCAATAAATGCTCCTATCCTGTCGTCTAGGGCCTTAGCCATTATTCTGTCTGGGAAGGCGGTCTTCATGAAGGGGGACCAGGGAGCGACGGGGTCGCCAACCCTTATGCCTAGTTTTTCAACCTCCTCTTTGCTTGTAGCGCCTACATCAATGTACATCTGGTTTATCTGGACGACTTTTTGTCTCTCTTCCGGAGTAAGCAAGTGCGGGGGCTTGCTAGTAATAACGCCATATACTGGCCCATTCTTGGTTCTAATAACTACACGCTGTGCAAGAAGGACTTGCTCGAACCATCCTCCTAGAGGCACAAATGTGAGAAAACCCTCCTGGGTTATGCTTGTAACCAGGAAGCCGACCTCGTCGACGTGCCCGGCTACTAGTATTTTTGGGGTGTCCGAGGAACCTTTCTTTACAAGCATGAGTGAGCCAAGGTTGTCCCTTTTTACTGAGTCGGCGTACCTCGAATAGTGTTGCTTTATTAATTCCATTACTGGTTCTTCAAAGCCGGATGGGGCAACAATTTCTGTTACATCTTTTAAGAATTGAAGCTCTTTTTCTGTTATTTTGTAGTTTGACACGAGAATAACAAAACCGAGAAAAATATAAAAATTTTAGGTTTAAAAACCTACATATTTTTCTCTAGGCGCCCCGCATACTGGACACTTTTCTGGAGGCTCTTCACCTATGTAGGTATGGCCACATACGGGACAAATCCAAACTTTGCCTTTTATCTGGAAATCTTTCCCTTCTTCTGCGGATTTTAGGGCTTCCTTGTAAAGTTCCGCGTGGATTTTTTCGGCTTCGAGGGCCCATCGGAAACTTCTCACAGCTTGCTTTTCTCCTTGTTCCTCTGCAATTTTGATATATATTGGGTACATTTCCTCTACCTCAAACTCTTCTCCCCTGATAGCAAGCTTAAGGTTTTTAACTGTTGTTCCTGGACCTATGGGTGCACCTGAAACGACCTTAGCGTCCTCGTCGAAATCCCTCAAAATGTTATAGTGATTAGAGGCATGCACATACTCTGCATGAGCGATAGCCCTAAATAGCCTAGCAATGTTGGGGAAACCTTCTCTCTCTGCTTGTACAGCAAATACTAGGTAGCGCATATGTGCCATGGATTCTCCTCCAAAGGCCGATAGAAGTGCATCTTTAGTCATTGATTTCATTGTTTATCATTTTCTTATTCAAACTTTGACATATAAAAATATAACGTTTGGTGCTAAAAATAAACGAAAACGTCTAGAATTTGTACCTAGTTTTTTAACTCTCTTCACGAACTAGTCATTTCTTTCACTTCGTAGTTTTTTAATGAAAGTGTCTCGACATACTGGACAACAAAAATAATGTGTTGTATTCCTATAGGTGTAGGTGTATGGTTTTCCTCTAATTCTTTCTCCACAGGTTTCACATGTAACGTTGCTTAAACCAGAAGCTACAATAACGTCTTTAGCGTCAAAGTTTGTTTCGATACTAGAAACGATTCTTATCTCGGCCTTTGGATCAATCTGTTCCATTAAGGAAACCAACTTTTTTAGATCCTCTAGAGAGAATATTCTCCCCAAAACAATGGTATTGGGATTGCTGTTCGTTGTGAGATATAGTTCCCACACCATTGCTTGACTAAGCTTCTCTGTTACTCTTGTCTCACTTGCGAACATGATCAAAACAAGTATTCCTCCAAGTTTTTCAGTGTTGAAAACTGGGAAAAAGCCCTTGATTATCCCACTTCTATTGATTTTTTCTATTCTCTGCCTGGTTGTCTGTCTACTGATGTTGAGCTCGCGGGCTATCTCAGAGACAGTTATCCTGGGGTTTTTAACCAGTAGCTCGAGAATCCTTAGATCCAAGTTATCAAGCATAGCACAACATTTATTGCAGAAAAGTTATATATTTCTATGGCAACACACTACGTGTTTTTCTGCGATTGCCAATTACTTGTCAAAAGCCTTACGTGTAAAACTTTTGCTTAGATTTTTAAAAAAAAGACAAAGTATGTTAACAATAACAGGAATCTTCTACATATTAGCAGCCATCATAGTAGCGATGCTTCTAGCAATCTACATCATTAGCTCATCTGCCTCTAGAAAACTGGCTTCGCCTCCAAAAAACCGGGAGCTGGAACCCGCGCGCTTCATACGAAACATCGCTTAAAGCAGAAAATTGCAAATGAGTCTCCATCGTCAAAATTTGTTTCCATATTAGAAACGAATTTTATCTCTACCGTTGGATCGATCTTATCCCTAAAGAAAAACTCGTTACAAAGTCTCTTCTGACAAAAACTTTACAGGGAGTTTGCTGATAAGTTGTTCTTTCGCTACCATTTCGCTTTCCCTTTTCAGGAATAATGCTAATCCACCTATTTTTTGGGCAACGGCGATTACAAAGCAGTCGGCTAAAGCTAGACCAAGTTGTTTTTTCAATTCGCCTGCTACGATAGCTGTCTCCTCGTCAATATTGACAGGGGTAATTTTTGTCTTTAACCAAGAGATATAGTTGAGGGCTTCCTCGTTTGCATTTTTAACGCCTGCCAATTGATAAATCCTCGAAGCTATATAGAGAGTCTCGCTTAAAGTAGGGATGGCGGCAAACAATTTCACAGTACCTGATCTTTGTGCACTAAACAGTTGTTCTACTTTTTCTCTGTATGGAGAATTCCTAATAATTTTTTCTACTATTACGCTTGTATCAAGGACGTAAGATTTCATGGTATTTCTTCTCCTCTACGTGTCTCTCTTCTTCAAGAAGCTTGTCTACAACTGCTGGGTCGATCTCGACTTCTTTTGGCTTAAGGGGTTTCAGAATTATTATGCCTGGGGAAGCCTCAGCTATAACTTCGCTTTCCTCTTCGATACCGCTTGTTAAGCGAAGCTTTTTTGGAAGAATTATTACACCCTTTTTCCTCACTTTTAGCACTACAGTCATGATTGGTTCACCATATAGGAAAAGTTTAACTAAAGATAAAAGTTTAACTTTCAACCTTATGTTTGACCAGTTAAAGATTTCCCATATCTTCGCAAAAAACTTGTCCGCTAGTCTTCTTTATTTTTGCATTATCACTAGTTTGTTGAGAAAGCCTTCTATGAAAAAGTTATATAGGTTTTGCTTCAAATTTTTAAATGACCAGACATGTTAACAACAACAGCAATTATTTACCTCTTAATAACCATCATAGCAGCAATACTCCTAGTGGTCTACATTATTAGCTCATCAGCTTCTAAAAAGCTGGCTACGCCTCCGAGAAAAACCGGTAGCTGGAGCCCAAGAGACTTGGGCTTCGAGTATGAAAAAGTAGAGGTTAAGACGTCTGACGGCTTGACTCTTAGGGGCTGGCTAATTCCAAGAGGCTCCGAGAAGACTGTGATAGTGATACACGGTTATACCTCCTGCAAGTGGGATGAATGGTACATGAAGCCCGTCATCAATATCCTTGCTAGACACGATTTTAACGTAGTTGCCTTTGACATGCGCGCCCACGGGGAAAGCGATGGAGAAAAAACAACGCTTGGCTACCGTGAAGTCGACGATATAGGCGCAATAATAAACTATCTTAAAGAGAGGGGTCTCGCAAGCCGTCTCGGGATAATTGGATACTCGATGGGTGGAGCAATAACGCTTATGTCCCTTTCCCGGTATGAAGAGTTGAAGGCTGGGGTCGCTGATAGCCCCTACATAGATATTAGGGCCTCGGGTAAAAGATGGATAAACAGGGTCGGCGCGCCGTTAAGGTATATCCTTCTGGCTTCTTACCCACTCATAATGAGGCTAACGGCTAGCCGTACGGGGGCGTCGCCGGAGAAACTAGTAATGTACCAGTATGCGAAGTCCATTACAAAGCCATTACTCATAATAGGTGGGCAACAAGACGACCTCGTAGCTATAGATGAGGTTAGGAAGTTCTATGAGGAAGTCAAAAAGGTAAACAGTAATGTTGAGCTTTGGGAGACCACTTCGAAACATGTATCAGCGATACAGGACTACCCGAGAGAATATGAAGAAAGAATTGTAGGCTTCTTTAACAGGTGGTTGTAATGGCCGGGAAAGCGCCTAAAGTAAGAATAGTTACATTCTCGCTCGCACTCTTCGTCCTTTTCTACTTCATGGGCTACTACATGTTAAACCCAATATTGAAGACACTTCATGAAGAAGGACTTATCCCTGGAAAAACCGAGGTCGAATGGCGCTTTAATGCTGGATTAATAGCGACTATCCTCCAGGGTACAGGCCTCGTACTCTCGTTCGTGTGGGGCATCCTAGCAGACAAGATTGGCCGCCGCCAAATATTGTTCCTCCTTGGAATAACGATGGGGATTGGCCTGCTTCTCGTCTCTACAGCTAGAAGCTACACTGAGCTCCTCCTATATTTTGTCCTATTCGGGCTAGGCTATGTTGGAGTGGGACCAGTAATTTATGCATTTATCTCAGACGCGCTACCTAGCCAGAGCAGGGGAAAGGGATATGCGGCATACTATGTCTCAAGCGTGCTGGCAATGATACTTGGATTAATTGTTGCCGGAGTTTTGCTACAATGGCGCACCGCCTACTTGGTCTCTGGACTAGCAACTTTCATTTTCGCCGTTATCCTGTTCATTTCTTCTAGAGGAATAACCATAGGCTATTCGGAAAAGAAGGCTGAAGAAGTCAAAAAGTATTCCCTCCGCGAAGCCCTTCCAAGTCTAAAGAAAAAGACGGTTCTACTCATACTGCTAATGATTATTCCTTGGACGATCCCATGGGGAATGCTCAGCATATGGTCTATCGACTACATTTCAACAAAATGGGGGGTCCCAACTGGAACAGCCTCCCTAATCATCGCTGCGGCAACTGCCTCTATAGCATTGGGACACATCATAGGGGGTACTCTGAGCGACCGCTTAGTAAGTAGGGGCGACACAAGTGGGAGGGCAAAGATCTCAATAATCGGTGTCGCTGTGGGATACATAGCTATGCTACTAATGTTGATTTACCCGTACCCCTACGGGGACACTTCTATCTCTGCCCTCTTCCTCCCAGCGCTACTGGCTGTTGGAGGAATGATGTTCACTACTTTCGCATATCCAAACATAAACTCGGTTCTAAGCGATGTGATAATTCCCGAGCACCGTGGAACAATTTTTGCTTTTTACAGCGTCCTCAACAATCTTGGCTGGACACTGGGACCAACTGTCTACACTTTGCTTCTCTCGACCTTCGCAAACACGATGGGACAAATCCAAGCGATGACAAGTGCCGCCGTCCTAATTGTGTCTCTCTGGCTAATAGCACTTCTTTGCTGGATTGGCATCTATAGAAGCTATCCAAAAGAAAAGCTCTAGAAGGGACAAAATTATATCAGTTTTTTCTTTATTATCTGTTCGGCTATTTCCTGTGGGGTCAGTTTCTTTACTCCAAGCATGTTTGCCAGTCTCTGTAGTTGCGTTGGGATAAAGCCCTTCTCCTCGAGGAAAGATATGTCGGTCAAAACCTCTTCTGTAGGTCCATCCCTTATAATTTTTCCCTTCTCAAAGACAATTATCCTCTTAGCAAACATTCCCAAGAGATCCAAGTCATGCGTGATGACAACGACAGATTTTCCGTTACGGTGTAGGTTTTCAAGAACTCTGAATAACTGTAGGCACCTCCCATAGTCTAGCCCAGTTGTTGGCTCGTCAAGGATTAAGATGTCTGGCTCCATTACAAGGACGCTTGCTATTGCAAGCCTATGTTTTTCTCCAAAGCTGAGAGCATGCGGCGGAAAGTTCAGTGGCTTGATTAAGTCTACGCTTTCCAGAACTCTCCCCACGGCGTCTTTGATTCTGATTTCTGGGTATCCTAGGTTCCTCAGGGCGAATCCGACTTCGTCGAGGATTGTAGACGAGAATATCATGAGTTCAGGGTTCTGATGGACAAATCCAACTTTACGTGCGAGGTCAGATACGGGCGTCGTTTTCGTGTCCATCCCGTCTACGAGGACTCTGCCTGATATAGGCTTAAGTAGCCCTACAGCTAGTTTTGCAAATGTTGTCTTCCCAGCCCCGCTGTGGCCAATTACACCTATAAATTCGCCACGGCCAATCTCTACGCTGAGGTCTCTTATCTCGAATCCCTTGTCCCCGTAGTTAAATGATACCTTGTCGAAAACTATCATTTGGATCCCACCCCCAACTTCCAGCTATCCTCCAACTTTACTGGTATAGGGACATCGATACCCTTTTTCCTCAACTCGTACGCTACCTCGGCTATGCCTGGAGGCCTAACGCCGTACCTCTGGATATCCTCTACCCTAGAGAAAACTTCCTCCGGCTTCCCTTCAAGAAGTATTGTACCCCTACCCATAACTGCAATCCTGTCCGCCGCCTCGACTGCCCATTCCACTCTGTGCTCGGCAACTAGAATTGTCAAGCCCTCTTTCTTTAACTGGTTGATGGCTTCCAAAACGAGTCGGGTGCCTCTGTGATCTAGCATTGATGTTGGCTCGTCCAGTAGCAAAACCTTTGGCTTTATGGTTAAGACACTCGCTATGGCTATTAGTTGTTTCTCGCCTCCAGAGAGAGACTGGGGATCCTTGTCCAGCAAGTCGTAAAGGTTCAACACATGGGTAACCCAGTCTATACGTTTCTGGATCTCTTCCCGCGATAGACCAAGGTTCTCGGGACCCATTGCAAGCTCTTCGAGGACAGACCTTGTAATAACCTGCATTTCGGGGTTCTGGTAGACCAGCCCGACCACGCCTACAAGCTGTTTATAGCCAGCCCTCACAACGTCTACTCCCTCAACTATCGCTTCGCCCTCAACTGTTCCAGGAATCAACGATGGAACTAGTCCCGCAAGAATTCTGAAGAGTGTGGTCTTCCCACAGCCGCTCGGCCCCATAATTACGACCATCTCTCCCTTATTGACTTGGAGGTCTACGGCCCTCACAGTCCACGTGTCCGAGCCAATATACTTGGCGCTTAGGTTCCTAACAATTACAGAAGGCCCCATAAAAGTATCACCCCATAGAATATTATTGAGAACAATAAAAACAAAGTATCCCTCTTGACCCATTTTGGCTCTAAGAGGTAGGTCCTCTTCTTAGAATAGCCGACATACCTGGAGGCGAGAACCATGCTCAAGTCCCATACATCGCTTAATAGTCTCGAAATAACTGGGACAATTATTGGAATATACTTTCTAAGTCTCTCAGGTATACTTCCCTTATCGAGTGCCAGACCTCTGAGTCTTTGCACATCTATAACGTCCCTTGTAGCCTTCACCATTGTCGGCAGAAGGCTTACCGCTATGACAAAGGCTGTGGAAAGCTTAGGGGGGACCCTGATTTTTTCGAGTGTCCATGAAACATGGTAAGGCTTTGTTGTCACAAAGAACGTTATAAAGGCGAAGACTGGACTCATTATCAGGAAGAATTTCCCGCTGGCAACTAGGAGCCCTACGTCTGTCACTTTGATTATCCACAGGTCTAGAACTAATCTTCCTTGGTTGCTGTACATCCCAGCCCACACCAGTGTAGTTATCAAGAGGAAGATAAGCGAGTTAAAGATCAGTATCGCCGCTAGTCCCGCCCCTATACCAGACAGTATTAGAGCTACTATAGTGGAGACAAATATTGGGAAGCTCTTAAGACCATTAAACTGCGTAACAATGGAGGCGGCAAGGACTAGTAACGCCCAGACGAGTTTTGCACGTGGGTCTAGGGAGTGGAAGAAGGACCTTCGCTCGATATAGAGCCCGCTCAACAAGTGGAGGACACCTCATTTTATGGAGATAGAAAAACAAATTATAGTTTTAAAGTTTTATTTTGACAAAGTTGAAGCTTGTGGCTGTACCCTGTCTTTCCAGTACAAGCCGCGGGACTTCACGATTGGGAACAAGATGACACCGAGAATTGGTGACAGAACCGCGTTTACAGTAATGTTGTTTATAAGGATCGACGTTGCAATGATAGCCCATATAACGAACAGTGGTAGACCAACGACGTTTTGCATTATGTCTAGCCACCAGCAGATGTAGAGCGCACTGACAAACGCCTGAACAATGACGCCCCAGATGTAGAACTCGCCAATGGATGAAGCATTAGAGAAACTGTGGTCCCTGACAAATTTGTAGGGTATATATGCTATCAGGAAGTTTCCAATGAAGCCTCCTATTGAGCCGACGCCGAAGTAGCCCGAGAGTATGTCTGCAAGGAGATTGCCTATCGCGACTCCTACAGCTCCTGGAATCCCAAAAAACATTCCGAATAGTGGAGCCAGAGAGTTTGCCGGTCTTAGCCAGGTAAAGCCCGGCACAATTGTTATGGGAGCCGTAGCCGCCAGAAGTCCTCCATATACAGCCGCGCTAAGTGCAACGAGAGCTATGTCAATAACGCTCCAGTCTCCAATCCCCATCCTGTTCTTTGCAAGACCTTTTGACGTAATAGTGTAGCCTGCAATTTCTAACAAGAAGACAATGGTACCAAGGATCCAAACGATGGCGCCAATAGCGAAGACAATGCTGTGTGCAGACATGAAGAACTGGGATATTGGGAAAATGCTCCATGGATCCTTTGGATTTGTCTGGAGGGCCTGCCAGAAGCCATAGAAGATAGCTATGACGATTAGTAGCCCTATTGCTATTGAAAGGTAATATAGGATTTTTGTGGTGTTCACAATATGTAAAAATATGAGAAAAATATAAATCTTTTCTGTTGAAAACTGAAATAAAATTTAAAAAGACCAGGCATAAAAATGTTTTAAAACTTACTTTCGAGTCCCTCCACGCTTAAAATTTCAAGAGAGAAGTCCCACTCGTTATAGTAGAGGTTTTTCCCTGTTGTTTCGACCTCTCCTCTCTGACTATCAACGGGGTCGGATCTGAGGTGTTTCTTAGGAGGGTCGAACTGTGTATACACCTCGATATTAGAGGCAAGCCTGTAGCCTTCGATGGAGCCTAGATAGAACTGATGTCTCCACTCTCCCCCCTTTCTCTTGTTCCCAAAACTTGGGTCAGCATAGAGCCAGCCATATGGCTCAAGATAGAATTGTGCCCAGTCATGCATCCCTGGCGAAAGAGGATTCATGTACCACCCGGACTCCCATCTGGCCGGTATGCCTGCTAGCCTGCAAAGTGTGATAAATAGTAGCGCTTGCATCCCACAGTCTCCCCGTTTCTCGCTAGCTACATATTCTGGGATATTGTCGTACAGAAGGTAGTCTTTGGCATAAGTGTATCTAACATTCCCCGTCACCCATTCCCATATCCTCTTCACCTTTTCGTAGGGGGTAGACGCTCCCCGTGTAATTTCCTCGGCGAGCTTCCTCAAAGGCTCTGTGAAGGCAATGTGTGGGGGTCTCTCAGAGGTATATTCCCTATACACCTCTGACTCCGTGTCGATATATGCCTCTTTGGGGTCTATCTCCACGTGGAAGCCCCTTGAGACAAAAGTATATTCGATCCAGACCTCTCTTTCTTCTCCTTCAAGCTCGAAATATACAGTCCGCTGAGGATGATCCGGTGGAGCAATATACTTTGGCTTCTTGCTTGCGTCTAGAATTCTTACACTAATATTTGTTGTCTCATCCCGTGGCAAAGGAATCCAGACCCTGACGACCTCGCCGTATTGATGGGCAGGGTTTCTGAGAGATATAGACGCTTTAACGTGATATTTCAACGGGAGCACGAAACCTCCTCCCTTCTCTTTAGCGGCCTTAAGTACTCTTTCTGCCCTCCACTTCAATACTAACTCTCCTGCATCGCTTCGCTCATCATTTTTTGCTCTTTTTCTTTGCTTAAGGTCGCCACAAAGCCAATACGTGTTTGCCTTGAACCTCCTGTGGATCCTCAGAGACCCCTCGAGAATAATGAAGTCAATGCACCCCCTCTTTAAAAGTTCATGGAATTCTTCTTCCCTTAAATCCCATATGTCTTTCCTCAGAGCTCTGAACGCCTCGTCAGACGAGAAGGGGTACTCATAGCCCAGCCTATTTAGCCTTTCAATCTCTATTTCGAGGCGCTCTCTCAGAGGGGGACTCGAGTCCTGCAAGTAGGCAAGAATTAGCTTCTTTGCCTCTTCAGCCTTGCCTTCCCTAATAAGGGATCCTATTTCGGTTGGCAGTTTTTCCTTTAAGGGCAACAAAATATTTGGATACGTCTGAGAATAACTAGGCATAATTGTTCAGTCTTTGCCTTGCTATTAAAGCTATTAAATTTTGTTTCCGGGGAAAGGCACAGTGTAATCCTCAGCTATGAAAATGTTTTCGTTCTTGAGGCACTAAGTTTATTAACATGAATTAATACTATTTAATTACTTGGTGTTGAGCATCAGGTTAGCCCTTCTAGGTCCCCCGGGCGTGGGCAAAGGAACATATTCAAGCATTCTAAGCAAAGAGCTTCGTATTCCACACTTATCCACTGGTGAGCTATTGAGAAGAGAAATCAGCATGAAGACTGAGCTGGGAAGAGAAGTTGAGTCCTACGTTTCACGGGGACTACTCGTCCCAGACAAGATAGTAAACGATATAGTTGCAAAAAGACTGTGCGCTAGTGACTGTGCTAATGGCTTTATTTTGGATGGATACCCTAGGACACTTCCCCAGGCAGTATTTCTTGAGGAACATTTTCCACTTGACAAAGTTGTCCTTCTCCAAGCAAGCCTAGAAACAATCATAGAAAGGATATGCGGGAGACTATACTGCCCAAACTGTGGAGAAACTTATCATGTCTCCTGGAAACCCCCCAAGAGGGACAACATATGTGACAAGTGTGGTGCAAAGCTAACTAGAAGAACAGATGATTCGCCAGAAGTCATCAAGAGAAGGTACGAGGAATATCTTGCAACAGTATCACCGGTGGTAGATTTTTACAAAAAGCTTGGGAAACTTGTTCCTTTTAGGGCAGAAGGCGACTCTCAGATCCTCGCATACAGTTTGCTGAGGGAATTGTCGAGCTCGAGAACAGAAATACTGGTAGAAAAATAGATTTTTGAGCATTTTTGTATATACAAACATAGATGGAAAGCCAAATTGGAAGATTTCAAGTAATGGCTCTACTCCAGGCGGCCCGCTACTATGTCTTGACAGGTGACCTAGAAAAAAGCTACTCTTTTGGATTAAACAGAGCTATATTCTATGCTTGGGCCAAAAGGAGAGGAGTCCCAGTCGCCGCTTCCCGTCAAAGGCTGGCAAGAGATGTTTCCATGGAAAAAGACGAGGAGGGCAAAACTATAGTATATGTGGGTGACGAAGCAGCCTACCTCGGCAAAAACGGCTGGTTCACTATGGGCGACCAAGACCAGACACCAGAGCTATTTGAGAGAGAAGTAAAAAACAGGATTGAGAGAATTATGCCTTTTGAGGATGCCTGGAGGCTGGCTGTAGAGTACGTCAAGTCGTTTGATAAGAAGACTCTGCTTAGCCAGAAAGATTTTTACGAGAAGGTGTATCTACCGGTTCGAGATACTTTCCCAAATCTCCCAAAGAAAAGCAACAAACAATTGTCGCTTCTAAGTTTCGGCAGTGAGACTCGGGATCAGTCTCCGCCGTAGCCCTCACAACTCGGTCCTAGCAAACCTCATCATCAGAAATTTATCTAGACAGCACTAAATTAAGTGTATTTCCTCGTCGTCCTCGTCCATCTGGAAGAGGTGGAGGAATGCACCCCAGATCAATATATTCTTGGATGCTTCCTCGACTCCTCCTGGATAATACTTCTCAATTATTTCTCTGAATTCATCTACACTAATCTTCTTCCTCTGTTTCAGTAACCCTAGGATCTCGCCAAGTGGCTCAACGTTTGCGATTGCCCCTTTTAATAGGCGTTTCAGGCTTTTTGGATCGCTCCTAGCAACTTTTCTGCCAAGATCCGTCAAGCGGAGGTTTCCGGAATGAGACTCTACTAGACCCAGTGCCTCTGCAACGTCAATTGCCTTGGGGAGAATCTTTATGTTTTCATAAACCGCGTCGCCAACATACATAGAGTCAATCTGGCCTCCTGCACTATTAAGTACTTCTACTAGTCCTAGTACGTGGTCGGGGGAAACGTCTCGAGGCAAGACAACTTTTTTCTTTGACTCACTTGACACCTTAATTCTTCACCTTGCCTAAGATAATTCTTTGCTAAGATTTTTATTCTTTACGGTTTTGTCTTTGTAAGTTGAATAATGGCTGGCTGAGACAATGGGGATCCTCGACCTGATGGTTGCATTGGGCTATAGCCTTGCTAGGATGCTAGTTGCCTACATAATATCAGTATTATTGGCTCTCCTCGTAGGTTCAGCTATGGCCAGAAACAAGTTAATAGAGGCTGTAACTTTACCTATCCTAGACATACTCCAATCCATACCTATCTTGGGGTTTTTCCCAGTCGTTCTCGTGTTTTTTGTAGGAAATCTTCCAAAACCCTTTGGTCTAGAGGCTTCAGCAGTCTTCCTTATTATTACCAGCCTCGTGTGGAACATGATTTTCGGGGTATACGCATCCATAAAATCGCTAGACCCCTCGATATTCGACATGGCACATGTTTATTCCTTTGGGCCGGCATCCAAGTTCTTCTATATTTATACCCCTGCCTCGAAATCGGCTCTTCTCGCAAATACCCTGGTATCCTGGGCCGGCGGATGGTTCTTCCTAACATCTGCAGAGGTTATCTCACTAGGAGAAGAGGAATATAAACTCAGAGGAATCGGAACCTTTATCCTTGAAAGCTTCAACAGTGGGGACTTTACTAGTTTCTATATGGGTATAGGGGGGCTGATCCTAACGATACTATTAACCTACATTATCTTATGGAATCCTGCGATTGTTTCCCTCTGGAATCTGCCATTACTAAGCATCAAAATTGTCTATGAAAAACTCTCATTAATTGTCTCTATGCTATGGAACTTCATCAAAGAAGTCTTCATATTTATAGAAAAGAAAGTAACAGTTCCGAAAGTCTTCTCAAAGGCAATTGGGTTGTTTTTCGCGGTTTTCATTTTTTACTATCTTTTAAAAGGTTTTACCGGGCTCTTAAGCTTGGACATTTATGATGTAGCGTTGAACTTTGCCCGTGAGCTCCCGATAAGCTTGTTTCATGTCTTCTTAGTTCTCATTTTTTCCTTCCTTTTATCCCTTGGGATAAGCTATGCCACCTACAAGAGTAGAGAAATGGGATACATATTTACACTGAGCGGAGAATTGCTGGCATCAATTCCAGCTATCATTTGGTGGCCCCTACTGGCTCAAATCGCCTTGGCATCAAGCCTAGGCCCATACCTTGTCTCGCTTATTGTTCTATTACAGGGAGCCGCTTGGTATCTCTTCTTCAATATTATAATTTTTGGCCTTTCCAACATTAGGAGGGAGCACGAAGAACTTGCACAAGTATACAAGATAAAAGGATGGTATTTTGTAAGGACAATTTTCCTTCCATCAATCTTTCCGGCAGTGGCAAGCGGGCTGTTGAGCGCCTGGGGCGGGGCTTGGAATGCAACGGTCGTTGCAGAGTACGTGGTTTTGTCGGGGCGAACTTTCGACATGGGTGGAGTTGGAGCCTTGCTTAATAGATACACAGTCGAAGGTAAGACTACAGAGGTTGCTCTAACCGCACTTCTCTTATCGCTTGTAATCGTGATAATAAATAAAATGGTCTGGTCGAGAATTTTCTCAAGGATAAGTAGTGGCTATACAGGTGAATAAGAGTGCAACCCATAATCTCTATTAGGAACGTTGTAAAGACATTCAAGGAGGGGGGCAAGGCACTCCCAGTCCTAGAAGGGATTACATTTGACATCGGCGAAGAATTTGTCGCAATCTTGGGGCCAAGCGGATGCGGAAAAACAACTTTGTTAAGGATAATTGCCGGCCTAGAAAAGGCGGACAGCGGCGAAATCGTTTTCACACACAAGGACGCACAAATAGGATTTGTTTTTCAGTCTCCAACTCTACTGCCATGGATGACTGTTCTAGAGAATGTAGCCCTGCCGCTAAGGGTTAGGGGAATGTCGTGGAAGGAGGCAGAGGAAAAGGCTAGGAAGTACCTATCACTCGTGGGCCTACAGTCTTTTGAGAACTTCTATCCCCGCGAGCTTAGCGGCGGGATGAAGCAGAGGGTTAATATCGCGAGGGCCCTGGCTATAGAGCCTCTCATTCTCCTAATGGATGAGCCTTTCAGCCAGCTGGATCCCTTGACAGCGGAGTCCCTGAGGTCAGAGGTTTTAGATATGTGGCAGTGGGGTGTCACGAGTGTCCGTACAATAGTTATGGTCACGCACAATGTTGACGAGGCAATCTTCATGGCAGACAGGCTTGTGATTTTTACAGCTAGACCAGCCAAGGTAGCAGCAATTATCCCCGTTGAGATCCCAAGACCTAGGGATAGAAGGTCTCCAGAATTCCAGAAAATAGAGGACAAAGTCTACGAGTATATAAGTGCATAGCCCGTAGTTTTTCCTTTACTGCCAGAAATTTTTATAACAACACATGTGTTTTTAGCTATGTATGATGACCCGATGGCTGAATGAGAAAAACGATGATTGAAAGGTAAGCTTCTGATACCTATTCTCTACACTTTGAACCAAGCTGTATGTATTCTGTCTCTATGTCTGGAGCTTCAACAACTAATGCAATTCCTTCACGGCCGTGCGGCCTATAGGCATTATGCCACTCGTCTACAACATATATTTTCCCTGGGAGCATTTTTACCTCTTCAATTCTTGAACCATCTTGGCTTAGGACTAGAACAATTTCTCCCTTTACGAGAAAGAATAGCTCTGGCCTGTTATGTTTCTCGAGGACGGTTACTTCTTCAAGAGAAGTATTTTCTGGTATGTAAATGCCTACCTGCCATTTGTTTTCTTCCCTGAAGACGACTTGCCACCTTTCTTTACTATTTGCCTCTATAACCTTCATAAATACCGTTTTACATATTCAAGAACTGTTTAAAGGTTTTCCTCTGTCTCTTGCATTTGCTTCTCGATTATTTTGATCCCTTTTTCACGAGACACTTGGAGAACTATGTTCTGTATCTTCTCCATTGTTTCCGAGAGCTCTTCAGGGGTAGAAGAGTAAACTGTAAAGGTTAAAGGAAAGCCTTTGCCTGTGTAAAATCTTCCATCGAGCCTTGGGAAAACATTCCTTACTTCTCTCCTGACTGCATTTATAACTTCATTGGCTTCAGTTATCTGGCACTCTAGATCTAATGAGAACGTTACTGAAAATTTTTTGCCCGTTGACTGCCTAAAAAAGTCTTGTATTCCCTTCTCGAAAGCCTCGATGGTTTCCTCAAACCTAGGCGGCGTCGCCGCTACGAATTTTTCGCTTTCCAGGCTAAAAGCCACAAAGGATGGAACCGGTCCCCTCTCATTTGGAATTACATAGCTGAACTCTGGCATAACTGCGAGGTCCTCTAGGTTTTTCGGCAACTCAGCTTTGTCCATATAGAAGCTTTTCACTAGTTCGAGGGCGTCCGCGTTTACCTCTGTCCCCAAGCCAAGAACCTTTGCAACCTTGCTGACGAGTTGGGGGTTCCCAGCAACCCCTGCAAGAATAATGGCATCGACCTGCTGAAAGACATCCTCTAGCCTCTCAATCGAGAAGTTTTGTTCAACAGTTATATCCGTGAGGCCTATGGCTTCTAGGTATCCTTTTAGCCAGCTAAGAAGCTCATCAGGGTGTTCAACCTGTGGCATCGCGAGAATAGCTATCTTCATTTCTGTCTCCCTACTTAATGTGGTTGCTTATTTTTAAGACAGCGTCTTCCGGCGCTGTGTATGGTATAAAGTGAAAGTTAGGCCACGTTATGCCCCGAATCATTGCTGACACATTGTTTACTCTGTCCTCGAGAGCTAGTGCTATAACTTCTTTCCCTTTTAGCAAGAAATATGCGATTTCAAATCCTACTCCGAGGCTTGGATAGGAGACTTCTGCCACTAGAAAGTCTGCTTCTTCAAGTAGCTTTATGTCTCTCTCGAATATTTCACTGGGAGTCATGCCTCTGTCTATATCAAGAACATCTTCAGCAACATGCTTAGTTAATACTACGTGTCCATGCTCCTCTAGCATCCTGCATATCTGCTTTACATTGTTTAAGGCGCTCCTATCCCCCCTCATAGGAGCAGCAAGATATATTTTAGCCATTATTTCTCGACCTGGCTTGCCCTTACAGGTAGCTTTGTGGACTCTTTAACGTTTTCTAACACGACAGACGTGTAAGTTTTCTCTACACCCTCAATGTTCCGCAACTTGTTGACTACGAGCTCTCCGAGTGCGTCTACGTTGCTTACCCTAACCTTTGCCAATATGTCCCATTCACCTGTTATGATGTGAACCTCCTGCACTTCGGGTATCTTTGCTATTTCGCTTGCAACTTTTCTCTGATCCAAACCTTTTTCGCGTGAAAAAGATATGAAGATATAGGCTAGAGTGTTGAAGCCGAGCTTCTTCGGATCCAAGATCGCTCTGTAGGCTTTTATGAAGCCCTCTTTCTCTAAACGCTTAAGCCTAGCGTGAGTAGTGGTTATCGGAGACCCTATTTTCCTGCTTAGCTCTTTCACTGTTAATCTTGCATTCTCTTGTAGGAGTTCTAGGAGGGCTACGTCTTTTTCATCAAGCATACTGCTTGAAGAGAAAATCCTGAAAAATATACTTTACTCTTTTCTATTTTTTCGAAAAATCTTCTCTTTTTTCTTCAACTTCTTTGTAAAAAATCCTTGAAACACGTTCAACGAGGCTTCCTTCATCCCTTTTCCGGGAACTTTTCTCTATGTTCCTTCTAGCCTCCTTTATTGCTAGAAGGCTAGCCCTAATTGACGCCTCTTTTTCTATTTCCCTCAAAATTTTCCTAACAGTTTTTACCGCATTGCGTATCGTCATTGTTTCTGGGAGCGGTATCTCGAAAGAGACATACATCATGTCATCTTCGTCTTCCACGTCCACGAAAGAGATAAAGCCCATTGACAGTAACTCTCTAAGGGTAGAAGACAACGCGTCCTTCATAGCTTCTAGTCCGATATAGGACTTCCAGTCGGCAGCCCACTCCTCGACGTTTACAAGGGCAGAGCTTCTGCCGAACTTTACTTCATATGTTAATATGTTGCCGAAACGCAACATGTAGACAATGTTTTTATCTATGTATGCAACAGGCTCAATAAATACTTCTTCGGGTATCTGATTAAGCCTTACCTTCCTCAAGTCGGCAATAGGGACAGGTACAAAGTCGCCTACACCCTCATAGAGCTCGCCGTTAATGTCGACGTAGAGGACTTCCCCGCTCTCGGAAAGAAAAGCCTTCACTTTGCCTGAGGCCACGAATCTTGCGGGTTTCTTGTATTTTTGACCCATTATACACCAATCCCGCAACAAACAAGAAAATGCAGTATTAAAGCATAATGCTGCAGTTGTATCCCGCTCTCAGAGGCCATAACTTGTCCATTTTTAAAAGCACCCGGAAGATTTTTAAGCACACATAGAGAGAGAAATGGGTTTAGGCCATGTCTATACTTGGAATAATAGGCATGGTTTTGATCGTGTCAGCTTGGATTGTAAGCATAGACAGCGTACCTAGCCTGCGTCTCAGCATCCTCTATGGGCTTGGAAGCCTGTTCCTAGCTATACATTCGTACATTATTGGCGATGCTGTTTTCTTGATCCTCAATGTGCTTTCCTTCGCAATTTCTGTCTTCAATATCTATAGGGGTTTGCGCAAAAAACAGATCTCAAGATAAGTGGTGAAGGACATCCCGGCAGTGTTTTTCGACATGGGAAGCACACTAGTATTTGACAGAGGGTTTGCCAATTTCTTGTCTAAGAATCTATCTGAAACTCTTGAAGAGAACACTGGAAGAAAATTTTCAAGCCAGGAAATATTAGATGCATGGAGCAAGTCAAATATTCATGGAGAAGAGATTGAAACATGGGATCTCACTCGTTCAATGTTCTTGATACGGTACCTCGGCTTAACACCAACCCCACAACTCGTAGAGCTGGCTTACAAAGCAGTCCTCAAAAGCTATGTGGAGGGCTTTGAGCTCGACAGCGATGCTCTCGAAACATTAGCGAGGGTCAAGGAAATGGGGTTTAAACTTGGAATAATAACAAATGTTGGAAGCTACGAAATAGTTAAAGATAGACTAGCTGAAGTAGGCCTGATAAGGTACGTAGATGTCCTCGTCGCGTCGCAAGCTGTTATATGGAAGAAGCCACACAGGAAAATATTCGAATGGTCATGCTTCTTAGCCAATGTATCGCCCGCCGAGGCTATACATGTAGGAGACGACCCCAAGGCCGACATAGAGGGCGCAAAAAACGCTGGGTTGCGGGCTATTCAGGTACTTAAAAAGGCGGCAGCTAAAAGCCCTATTGCAGATGCATGGGTTTACTCAGTTAAAGAAGTTCCAAGAGTCCTAGAAGAGTGGCTCTCCACGGGCTATATTCGCTGAGAAGAATAGCTACGAGACCTTCTATCGTTTTGCCTTTCTTATCTCCAAAAACAGCCAGTAACGTCAAACGTGGTGGTTCGCCGATAATCTTAGGTTTGATCTCAGTGCAGAAAAGTGGAGCATACATGCAGAGGTCTTCGTTTCCCGGGGGCAACTTAAAGGTATCACCCGAGAAAATGCCGATAATGGCGCCGTCTGCCCCTTCCTTTACAGCCTGATCTCTTATCTTTAGAACATTGCTTGGAACACTTTCCTTCCTAAGCAATACATAAACTACAGTCTGCGACCCTAGCTCACGGCCATCCATGAAGCCTAGACGTTCCACGCCGAGGGCCTCTAGGATCCCATTTATAAACATGGAGCCTTTCTCTGTTAATTGGGATCCAGCCCTTAGCTGAGTAATGTAGCCTTTCTCCTTTAGGCCTTTGAGATGAGTCTTTATTTTTCCCTCTCCAAGCTTAAATTCCTCTGCCAATGTTTGCCTGCCGACAAATCCATCTGTCAAATAGAGAAAAAGGAGAATAGATAAATCAAGTTTAGAACTTCCAGTGCTCATACCTCCATACAATTATGTCTCCATTTGCAAGGGTATATTTGTCTGCCGCTACAGGTCCCATCTCCAATGACTTCTTCTCGGGACTGTACTTGTACCAGAGCCACGAATACCCCTCGCTTTTTGAAATAATATTCTCTGAGACACCGTTTATGGCTGTAACGTATGCCCCCATGGTTGAAAGCTTGTATTCTACCCTTGCAACTGCTGTTAATGCAGATAGGGCAGTCGAGCCGGAAGGTAGGGGTGTCGAGTTAAACCAGACAACCGTGCCATTGCCATAGTCAATGGCTATGTTTACAAGAACAGCTTTGCTTTCGAGTGATGAAAGACTAGACTTAAGCCTTTGATTCTCCAAGTATAGATAGGAAGCAACACTGCTTGAAGCCAGCGCCCAAACTAGTAACGCTATTAGTAGGACAACGACAGTTTTGTTTTCTTTCTTCCCATTCACTGGTCCCTGTTGTGCCACAATTAGTTGGATTTTTATCCAATATTTATATCTTTCTTTAGGTTTCTCTTTTCCAAACCCCTTATAAGTAGCACAGTAAGAATAGAAGTAGAAAACTCCGTTAATGGACCTATACCTATAAGGTAGCCACCCATTACGGGTAAAAATAGCCCTATAAATGCGAATACAAGTGCCTTACTTATTTCTAAGCCGAACAAAATGTAAAGAAGTGTAGATGTGGATAAGTCAAAGAAGAAACAAAGGAGAAAAGCTTCCAAAAATAAAACAAGACCCTGTATTACACGCCGAGATGAAAAGCCAAATATATAGGAGACTAGCCCTGCTACAAGGGAGTTTACGATCGTCCAGAGGCCGGGATATATTAAAAGATCTGAAAAAACATACCCGAAGAAGCCGACCATTAAACCAATTTTACTGCCAAAAAGATAGGAAGCAACAAAAGCCAGTGCCAGTGGGATATTTAGAAACTGCATTGAAGTAACCGCGTTCTTGAGAAGCCTAAAGACTGTTGCCATGGAGACGAATACAGATACTACAGCTATTGTCCTCGAATTCACGTGAATTTTTGGATAAATATCCAATATAAAAACTTTGACACAGCGGGTAAAATTCTCAGAGCCAAATAGAAAAGTACAGCGCCAAGCAACACCATGAATATTATCAAAACAACGGTTTCGGCGTTTCTACGGAGCTCCAGCTCTAGGCCCGTCGGTTCCTTACCGATGAATTTTTCAGCCATCGCGAATAAGGTCAGCATCATAATTATGGTAAACATCATGAATAGAAGGATTAGCCATAAAAAGGCAAGCCTCTCCATATTTAGCCCTGAAGCCATGAAAATATCTGTGAGAACTGCTGTTCCGTGATACAGAGCTTAATATCTAGACAGCCCTCAACGATTAGCCCTTTATGTGTCTTGTTGCTCCAGAAGATAAGTGTGGGTGTACCAGTAAAGCCCTGTTGCATAAGGTTCCTGGAAAACGCCTGTATGTCCGACTGGTAGCTATTCAGCAATGGTGCGCACTTATCTAGAATGTTTTTCCCAAAATACTTTGCAACCGTCTTGTTTGCATCTGCCATGGTGGTTGTGGTTCCAGAGATGTATAGGTGGTATAGTTCTTGTGATACATTGAAATATGCGTAGCCGTCCTTGGATTGGTTGTATGCACACTTCGCTATCGCGTGCATTGGGACAACTTCTGAATGTATTATTAGATCCACAAATACTACTTGTAGTTTTCCGGTCTTTGCGTAGTTATATAACATGTTTCCAGTAGAGTTTATGAGCATTGCACAGTAGGGGCAGTGATAGTCCTCCAAGATGAAGAGCAGGTTGTCCGAGTCGCCCATTTTTACTCCTTTCCTGAGGAGGTCTGGATTTGGAGGAGCAAGTATTTCGTATGTCTGAACACCCAAGTATTGTAATACCTGACCGACGACGTCCTCTCTAAAAGTGTAGTAGTTCTTGCCGAGGGAGACTACGTACTGGTACCCGGAAGAAAGGTTATAGTTTGATTTGAGGACTATTGCTGGTAGACGCGTTAAGTTTATGCCCAGCGAGTTTACAGAGACTTGCTGGATGCTTGTTATGTTTGAGAGAGATAATTGACCAACTATGTATTTTATATTAGATTCGTTTTCCCGTATGTCCGAGAAAGGTGCAGTTCCCTTAACAATGTATAGTTCCGCTGTATATGTGAGGACGGGCTCGAGACCTGCTTGTGAAGCCATGTAGGCAGAGACCCCTGGATTAAGAACCTTGTAGCCGTCTATTTCTCCGACTACAAACAGTGATAATGCAGAAATGTTACCCTTGAAGAGTAGGGCTGGATAAACCCTCAGTTTTTGAGAGAGGCTAGTGGCGGGGATGGAACAAACTGGGACATTTAGAATGTTCAAGCCGTATTGCTGAAGGGCCAGCTTCAGATTCGAGGTCACAGTGTCTGCGGCAGATTTTTGCTGGTCATTCAGATATACGTAGACTAGTGCGGTCGCAGGGCAGTTCTCTGGCGGCGTGCCCGGTGTGCCGGGTAGTGCTGGTGGTTTTTTGTAGACAAGTAGCACTCCTAGGATGATGCCAAAGATCAGTACGGCGAATGTTAGGCCATAGACTAGTTTACGATTCATTTATTTCGCCGATGCCACTATGTATGCTTAGAAATAAACTTGTCTATAAAGAAGACACATCCCTGGAAAGTAAGTCATCAAATAAAAATATTTAAACATGTCCTGGAAAAAATTTAGACGTGAGTAAAATAAAAATTTCGGAGAGAATAGAGAGGCTAGACTACCCAATAAGGAAATACAATGCCCTGGCTAGAAGCCTTGAGGAAAAAGGAGAAAAAGTAATATACCTTAATATTGGGGACCCGCTCAAATACGACTTTCAGCCCCCTAGGGAACTCATCGAGGAGGCTTGTAGAGCACTGCAGGAGGGCCACCACTATTATTCTTCTTCCGAGGGCTTGAAGGAGCTGAGGGAGGCAATAGCCTACAAAGAAAAGACATGGAACAAGGTGGATATTGACCCGAAAAACATCTTGGTCACAAACGGTGTGTCGGAGGGCATAAACACCTTATACGCAGCGCTGGTCAACGAGGGCGACGAAGTGCTAATACCTGACCCGAGCTACCCACTATACATAAACTTTGCCGACTTCTATGACGCAAGGAAAGTTTTCTACAGGACAATAGAGGAGGAAGGCTGGATACCAGATATAGACGATATGAGGAAGAAAATCACCGAGAAAACAAGGTTTATAGTTGTAAACAACCCGCACAACCCAACGGGTGCAGTTTATCCAAAGAAAGTTCTCCAAGATATCCTAGACTTGGCCGCCGAATACAAGCTACCCGTAGTCTCAGACGAAATATACGACGCCATGGTGTTCAACACAGAGTTCCACAGCGTTGCTTCCCTTGCAAAGAGCGACAACATAGTTATAGGTATGAACGGCTTCTCCAAGACATATCTAGCCACTGGATGGAGACTCGGCTACATATACCTTAAGGGGCCAGAAGAAGAAATATCAAACATGAGGACAGCATTCCTCGGATTCCTAATGACAAGACTCTCAGCAGTAACACCCCTGCAAGTCGCTGTTGCGAGAGCAGTCTACAAGACGGGCAGCCACCTAAAGGAGCTTGTAAGCAAGCTAGATGAAAGGAGAAGATACTCGGCTAAACGGCTCCGAGAAATACCTGGCTTCAGCTTGCCCGTGGAGCCCAAGGGAGCCTTCTATGTGTTTCCACGTGTAGACCTAAAAATGAACGATGAAGAATTTGCTAGACAGCTACTTTTAGACGAGAAGGTCTTTGTCGTATACGGCTCTGGTTTCGGACCCCTAGGCACAAACCATGTGAGACTAGTTTTCCTGCCGCCAGTAGATGTCTTAGAGGAGGCCTTCACGCGAATAGAAAGATTTATGCGAAAAATTTCTAGCTAAGGAGCTGTAGGAATTCCTCTTTTTCTCGCTATTTCTTTCAACTCGTCGTCGTAAGTTGCAAGGGTGGCCCCCATTCTTTGTGCGAGGACAAGTATAATGTAGTCGTTGATCATGGTGGGGTCGGCACCGTCCTCTTTCATCATGTCAAGTGCCCCCATGAAGACCTCGCTGTTTTCGCTGATATAGATGAAGCGAGCATCGCTGAAATATTCCTCTAGTTTTTCTCTAACGTTCTCGACATCTATTCGGAACTTCGTGAGTAGAAGCCAGAGGTATTCGTGTATCGTAATAGAAGCTATGTAGACCCTGTCTGCCTCGTCCAGCAACTGGGCCGCTTCTGCATGTTTCTCGCTGTCCTCAAAGGTGTCGTGAAGCAGTACATCTGTGTCCACTACCAGTCTTGCTACGTCTCCCATCTTGCCACCACCAGTTCATCTAACGCCTCCTTGATTAGTTTTTCCATCTCCTGGGTCTTTATTTGCCTCCCAAGACGCAACGGAGATCTCTTAGTCCTGAACCTAAGTGTCAAAGAGCTCCCCTCCCGAAAAATACTTACATAGGCCGGGAGATCTATCCCCATCTCTTTAAGAAGCACTAATGGCAACTTGATGTTGCCCTCTTCATCTACACGGACAATATATCTCTTTTTCCCAGGCATAGATAAACATTAGTTAAAAACAAATATATCGTTTACGTGTTTCCTCTTAAGTAGAATGGTGATAAGGTATCGAGGCAAGAAAACAAGTAATAAACGGCATCACCTTCATATTGCTTGAAAACTTCAGCGAGATACCACAGGCGCTAAAAGCAGTCCCCCAGGGAAGCAGATGGGACATTCTAGCTATAGACGAATTCATGACCGCGGAAATCGTCTACACGGGCAAGGAACTCCTCCTCGGCATGTACGCTGAGGTTGCCGGCTCACTTCCACAAAAGCTAGAAATACCAGATCCAGAAATCCAAGTCGAAGAAAGAGACAACAAAATTTATCTACGCGCACTAGTATCCTATCCCGTGCAAGGAAGTTTAGTCTACAAGGCAATGATTCAGAAAATAAATACTTTTAGGAAGTTTCTCGGAATTTTGCTTCAAACGCTACAACAATAGATTCTTGTAACACTTGTGAATCCTTTTGCTCTCGAGAGGCTAGCTTAGCATCTATTTTTAAACAATTAGAATGAAAATTTCGCTCCACATATTTACGATTCAACTCTTTCTGTAAGATAAAATCTTCTTTAATTCTTACTAAATTTTGTTTTTGTTGACAGAAAGTTTTACACAAAATTCTATATCGTAGAATAAAGGAGTATATCCAGTGAGAGCAGCTTGCGCCTAGCAGCTATAAACATATTTGTTACATACCTGCACAGAACACGTCATGGCCAAGTTAAGATACGAGAGAGATCCCGATACCGAGAAGCTCGTTAGGAAAATAGTTGTATGTCTAAGACTGGACTGGATCGATCCTAGCAGGGTCTATGTTGTTAAGAGCAGAAAGTCAGCTTCAAATGCTATTGCCAGGATATATGGTCTCCCCAAGGTCTTCCAAGTTTCTCTAGGATTGGAACCCTGCTACGTCATTGAACTTATTTCTGAGAAGTTCGACAGGCTTCCAGAGGAGGAAAAAATAAAGGTTCTCCTACACGAGCTCATGCATATACCTAAAACTTTTTCAGGCGGCTTAAGACCCCACGGGCGGTACACTTCTAAGCGGACAATAGACAAGCTGTATGCTATGCTTCGAGATGCTAAGAAAAGCGGTAGCTGTTAGGCTGGCAACGATTTTTTGCTCTCCTAAGGGGCGTTGTAGCTGAAATTGGGAAAATATATTTACCCCTTAGGCATTACTAGATATGTGCAGAGAACAGACCTTATTAAGACCCTCGAAGAGGCTGTGAAGCTTGAGCAAAGAAATGCGGAGGAACTAGAAAAAGGCGTTGGAAAACTCAAAAGCGAAGTCATCAAGAGTATTCTCGGAAGCATAGCAAATGACTCAAGGAAACACGCAAAGATATATGAGGGAATACTCCGTATACTTCGAGAAGTGGGTCCCGCAATAAGCGAAGACGACTTTGCAATGCTCGAAAAGATTGTAAGGACACACATTAAAATGGAGGAAGAGATGATCTCGACACTCAATAAATTATTCGGTGAGGTGGACGACAAGAGGATAACTTATCTTTTCAAGTATATTCTCGACGACGAGGTCAAGCACCATAAATTGCTACTAAACATACTTGACCTAATCGTAAAGAAAGAAGTGCTTACCGAGAAAGACGTCTGGGACTATTTGTGGAAAGAGGTACCCTTCCACGGAACACCAGGAGGCTAGGTTTGGAGTATAGTCTCCTCGCGGCCGTATATTATCTCTTGAAAACTTGAAAAGTATTTTTCTAGAACCTCTACTGTTTTTTCGAGATATTTATGTAAGTCTTCTATACTCGTTATAGGTGGATATTCAAAGACAAGACCAGACAGCTCACTTGTGAAAGACAACAGATAGACCTTGATTCCCTGAAGTAGTAAGTCTTTTCCCAACTCTTCCAAACTTTGAATCCCTGGCTTCGAGGAAATCTCTACAGGTAACATGAATAGGGAATATTCCTCTTCGAGAGTAATAGTTAAAGGAAGAATTCTGCCAGAAGTTGTCTTCATATAAGTTATGATCGACCTTGAGTCTTCTGAAATTATGTTGTCAACGCCTTTCTTGTTCAGCTCCGAGCTAATTTCTGACACGAGATCCTCGATTCTTCCAACGGGCCTCATACATGTTTTTTGAGCTTTTGTTATTAATAAATGTTATTATTTATTTCTCCTCAAATTTTATCCTTTGAAACGATGGGTCTGGATGTTCACTATTCTCTTTATAGTACTTAACGGCGTCCTGTGTGAGCCATTCAAAGTTCCACGACTTTTCGACGAGGAGGATGCCGATTGGCATTTCGACATTTACTTTGGATAAAACCGTGTAGAATATTGGTTCCACATAGCTTGGGGGTTGCCCCACTACGAGGCCTGTATCCTCGCTGTATAATCCTTCTAGGAAAAATGGAGCCTCAACAAGGGTTCTCGTTATTACTTTGCTGTGGGGACCCTTAAATATGTAGATTTTTTCTGGGACAGAAGTCTTGGGTAGCTCGTAGCTGACAGAATTGTAGGTCCATAGTGGCGCGACGTGGGATCTGTAGTGGTAGCTCATGAGCTGCCTGCTTGGAGGGTCTATGCCGAAGACTCTTCTAATGGAGCTGTGGACTTCGCTTAGCTTGGTATACGCATACTTCATCTTGAAGTAGACTATGAGTAGGTCTATCCAGTCTATCCATTTTCTTTCTTGCCTAATTATTGGGCTCATCGATGTGAGAGTCGCATCGTCAATATTTTCGATGTCTGGTACCACTACTCCTAGAGCTGTGTCATAGCGGGTGAGTTTGCCATTTGGGGTCCAGTGCTTATACTCTTCCCCGACAATTTGGAATTCTGGCTGCATGCCGAAGCTTTTAACATAGTTTGAGACCTGGGACTCTGGTACTAGTCCGAGGACGCCTGTATACAGGCCTGTTATCCCTGGGAATATTTGTTTACCAATTAGCCTATAGATCCTCAATGTGTAGAGTGGGTACTCACGGAAAGGTGGTCCTGGGAAAAGTAGAAAGACATATTTTAGCCCCATCAGGCCTAGATTCGGGACAAAATGCATGGAAATCTTGCTTTCCTGAAGTCTCCTAATAATGTCAATCACTGTGCTGTATGGTAGTTTGGCCTGTTCAGAAATCTTGGATAGAGTATTAGAGGTGGGAGCATAGTACAGGACTTTCCACTCGTTTAGGCTTAGCTTTAGAGATATCCCGCAGTTCAAAACTTCTGGAGGCATAATGTTTCCTTCTGTCAAATATAATCCCTAAGCTAGAGACACCACGGAAAATTATATGTTTAACGTTGAATCCAGAAACTTGCTCGAGATTTGAAAAAGAAAGATTTAGAAAATTCTACGTCTCTATTTATTGGGTTGGTTTGGTGTCGGGGTCTAGGGCCACTTGCGAGAAGGGATATTATTCTAGGAGGGTAGCAGAGGTTATACTGCGCAACGCCACATTGGAAGAGATAAAGAACCTCTCCCTTGAAATACTCATAGCAGAGGTATCATTAAAGATGCGTAGTTGCAACATGACTGATGAAGAGAAAAAGGAGCTACAAATCCTATTGGAAGACCTGGAAAATGCTAAAAAACTGCTCTACAAGGCATATCTTGTCGAATCGTCCAGAAAGAAAAAAAGGGTGGTTCGGTGGATTTGAGAAGTGATCTTTCCAAGCTGATAGAGGAGGTATCAAAGAACGCCAAAACGGGGCTAGTTGACCCGCAAGAAATACAAAACTTAGGAATGGTGTTTCTATCTGTAGCCCTGCTCACAGGCGAGGACTACTTCTTTGTACTGAGCAACACTATGTACACGCTCGCTGATTCTCTGTCTTCTTTTCTCAAGGTGTCAACTATGCCTCTCTCAATGGAGTATCGAAACAAGACGGAGAGCTTGACAGAAGAGATGCGTAGTGGCATTTCTCACACACTACAAGCGATAAGCAACGCTATTAGCCAGGGAGACAAGTGTAGTGCGCTGTCTGCCTCTGCAGAGCTGTTGAGGCTGTCCTACAAGGTGAACATGCTTACCGAAAGTCTTAAGAACGTGGTGGTTCTTGGTTCTCAAGGAGAATAATGCACCGGGAAGTAGAGGTCAAGTTTTCTATTAGCGAGCCAAGCCGTATACGAGAAAAGTTGCTGGAGCTTGGAGCAACCTATGTAGATACAGTCGACCAGGTAGACATCTATTACCAGCATCCCTGCAAGAATTTTGCCGAGACGGATGAGGCGCTTAGGCTACGCGAGAACAACTCTAAAAGTGGTAAAAGCATAGAGCTGACATACAAGGGTCCCAAGAGAGGGGGATGGGCTAAAGACAGGGTAGAAATAGTCTCGAGGGTTGTAGACTCTATGGAGATGCAGGAGATCCTAGAAATGCTCGGCTTCAAAACAGTTGCAAGGCTCCTGAAGCATAGGGAATTCTACATGATTAAAGGTGTCGAGGTGTCAATCGATAAGGTGGAGGGCCTCGGTGACTTTGTGGAGATAGAGGATAAGGGTGGCGGGCTTGAAGCAGTACGGGAGATAGCTAGTCTACTTGGGCTGGGTGAACCTGTTCCAAAAACGTATCTCGAACTATACTTGGAAAAGTTTAGGAAGTGATTGCCTTTATTACTTGGTAAACGATGACAGAGCCCGTGACTACGAAGACTGAATTGTATATTGTGCTTGAGACATTGTGCTCGAAGTACCAGGTTAAAATCTGGAAGAGGACTCCGTGGAGACCTACGTAGAGGACAGCTAGAGAGATAAGCCTCAAGCCCCATTTAAGCGACCCACCTATTTTCTGGGAGTTCAGCCTAAATCTAAGAGAGACCTCGTTGGAGAGGGGGCTTGCAAGTTCCTCTGCTTTCAATGCGAAGATAAAAGCAATAACAGCCACAAAAATGTTTCCAATGTATATCTCCCGGTATATCCTTATAGGTATAAAGAGGCTTGTCGAGAAAAGCCAAAGTAGCACAAGGAGTATGACCAGTGCTGAGACAACTCTGATAGCCACTGTTTTCGACGACACTACTTCTGCAGGCATAGGTTAACAGAAAGAAACTCGAGATTAAAAACCCTTTTATTGAGGTCCCACAGCTATATGATGTGATCAAGTATGAAGAAGTATGACGTAATAATTGTGGGTGCAGGTATAGCGGGGCTAACAGCAGCCCTATACGCGGCCCGCCAGAAACTATCTACGCTAGTTATAAGTGCAGATCTAGGCGGACAGCTCCTTTTGACAAACGAGATACAAAACTTTCCAGGCTTTATGTCCATAAGCGGGCTGGAGCTCATAAGAAAAGTCGAGGAGCAAGCCAAGACATACGGTGCAGAAATACTCTTCGACGAGGTCACTAGCATCGCCGAGCAGGAAAACCTTTTCACAGTGAAAACAGCTTCTGGCAATGAGTTCCAGGCAGAGGCAGTTGTCCTCGCCTTCGGCAAGAGCCCCAAGGAGATGGGTGTACCAGGGGAAAAAGAGCTAAAGGGAAAAGGAGTCTCATATTGCGTCATATGTGATGCCCCGCTCTACAGGGGTAAAAAAGTCGTCCTTGTAGGCTGGGGGCTACATAACTACGAGAACATTGTCCGGCTAAGAGACTATGCAAGTAAAGTCTACTGGGTTTTCCCAGGCGAAAAACCCCTAGAGGAAGAGGAACTACTTAATGAGGCCATGTCTAAGGGAAACGTCGAGCTAGTTCCCTTCTCGGAGCCCGTAGAGGTTAAAGGCGATAAAAGAGTCCGAGCACTAGTTGTAAGGAACAAGAAGACCGGAGAGCTAAAAACTCTAGAGGTTGATGGGGTATTCGTCGAGATGGGCTATGTTACAAAGACAGACTTTCTAAAGGGTCTAGTGCAGCTAAACGAGAGGGGAGAAATCGTTGTAGACAAGATGTGCAGGACAAGCAAGCCCGGAATCTTTGCTGCGGGCGACGTCTCAGAGATGCCCCACAAGCAGGCAGTGATAGCCGCTGGGATGGGCGCGTGCGCCGCGCTAAGTGCATATGCATATGTAATGGAAAAGAGGGGGAGAAAAGTCGGACAAGTTGCCGATTGGAGACATGTAGAAATCCCAGGAAAGAGAAAAGAGGGTGCAGGGCTAAGCATAAAGCTCCGTTAATAGAAGAAGTTGTCCCAGTATCTTTTTCTGTATGTTCCCTTTATGTCTATTTTTGTTCCGCAGACAGGGCACCTGTTGTCCTCGGTAAGGTTCCACTTAGTAATAAAGAAGCCCTTCCTCTCTATGACCTTGGTTCCACACTTGGGGCAATAGGTGTTTTCTAGGGGGTGCCCCCAGACATTGCCGATATAAACGTATTTGAGCCCTGCTTCCTTGGCGATGCTTGCCATGTCCTCTAGTGTTGATACATCTGTTGGGGGATAGTCTATCATTTTATAGTGTGGATAAAACCTCAATATGTGGAGTGGAACCTCGTCTCCTAGGTTCTCTAGGATCCAGGCGACTAGTTGCCTAAATTTTTCCTCGTCGTCGCCCACGTTTGGCACTATTAGGTCGGTTATCTCGATGTGTACACCCTTCTTCTTAAGCTCTACCAGTGTCTGTTTTATGGGTTCAGGGTCTGGCACCCCCATATACTTCCTATAAAACTCTGGATCCCCAGAGGCCTTGAAGTCTACAGTTGCGGCGTCTAGGTATGGGTAAAATTCCTCGAGAGCTTCAGGCGTCATGTAGCCATTTGTCACTATAGTGTTGAATAGGCCATCCTTCCTTGCCAGACGGCTGACGTCATACATGTACTCGTAGAAGATTGTCGGCTCGTTGTATGTATACGAGATGCCATCTGCCCGGAGCCGCTTAGCCTCCCTGACAACCTCCTCTGGAGGATAATATTCGCCATAAAGACCACTCTCGAGCCTGCTCTGGCTTATCTCCCAGTTCTGGCAAAACTGACAGTAAAAGTTGCAGCCCGGGGTCGATATCGAGAAGACAGCGCTCCCCGGATTAAAATGTGAGAGAGGCTTCTTCTCTATGGGGTCGAGGTTTGCCGCCGTTAGCAATCCATACACATACGTGTAGAGCTTTCCCTCAATGTTTCTCCTGACACCGCACACGCCGAACTTGCCAGGTGCAATAACGCATCTCCTGCTACAAAGGTTGCACTGGACGTATCCTGGCTTTCCAGGTATGGTGGCCCAGAACTTTGCCTCCTTGATATATGGTTTTCCCTTGATAGACTCGCTCATCCTATTTACAAGAAAGCCATGCATATCTTTAAACTTTTGGCTAGAACTCTTCTACTGCCTCAACCCTCATCTTTGTTACCTCCTCTAGTGCCTCTGCCTTCTCATAAAATCGATCGAAATCAACTTCCTCGTGCATGTAGCCGTTTATCTTCACGACGAGTTTATCGTTAGCCATCTCAGTTCCCACATATATCCCTTCACCCTTGTAGGCATTCTTAAAGGAGTCTGCAAGACGCACCGTAGCCGCAATGACTAGAGCCTTGACTCCCATTGAGGCAAGCTCTTGATCCTCTGTAATTCTGGTCTTCCTCCTGTGATACAAGATGGTCTTTGAGACAATGTCCAAGTCTACTTTGTCTCCTAGAAAACCAGTTTTCTTAACGTATTCGGCCCCAATAATGTGGTGGTCTTCCTCTCGTCCCCATACACGTCCAATATCATGCAGGAGACCCGCAACATAGGTGTTTAGCCTGTCTTGAGCGGTGAAGCGGTACTTGTCCTGAAGAGCATCTAGTACGTCGAGAGCAACACCTGCAACTGTTGAGGCATGGTCAAGGTAGCCCCAATAGCCAGTCTTTTCGACTTCTTCAAGTAACCTCTTCAGGAATGGCAGATCAGTTATTTTGATGGCGCGGAAGAACCACCTGAGAGCTAGACCTTGTGATATTGTTTCGTTAACGTAGCCAAGCGACCTGAGCCTTCCCAGAATCGTGTTGGGCGACGCATTGTCTCTCAGTGCCAGAAGCATACCCACCGTGCTACCACTCCTCCCAATCCCGCCATAGCAGTGGATCAAGACTCCTTTCCCACTGCGCAGGGCCTCCAAGGCTGGGAGCACGGCCTTGTAGAGTACGCCCTCGAAAGCCCTAAACGAAAAGTCAGGTATGGGGTAGCTGATTTTCTCTACTGTGCTGGGCAACTCATATTTACACTCGTTCTCAGTTAAATCTACAACAAGGCCTAGCCCCCTCTTTGCTAGTTGCCTTAGAGTCTCCGTGTCCGGGCACGAGGACCAGTAGAGACCACCATTCAGGTCGCGTAGCCGAGCCATAGTCCTTCTCCACCATCAAAGTTTATACTGTTATTGATTACGGCGCTAAAAATTTGTATATGCATGTTGCATGTTAAACGATGCATGAAGACATAGCCCAGATTCTATTTGAAAAAGCGGGCCACCTGGGAGCCAGTTTTGCCGAGGTAAGATTTGAGGACACGACTAGAGAGTTCATCTCCTATGTAAACGGACGCATCACTTCTCTCGGGAACCAGAAGACCAAGGGTGCAAGTATAAGAGTGATCTACGAGGGGGGACTTGGATTCGCCTCGACATACGACTTGAGCAGAGACGGTCTTCTCAAGGCCTTGGAAGAGGCCGTAAAAATTGCTAGATCCCTCTCTGGCTCTGGCAAAAAACTAGCGACAGTAGAGCCATACAAGAAGAGCTTCAAGATTGAAAACGTGAAGAACCACCCCTCCCAAGCAGAATTAACTGAAAAAATTGGGCTTGTAAAGAGGATATACAGCTACCTAAGCGAGAGAAAGGTGTCCTCTTCTATAGCGAGGTACGGCTCCTACTATGGCGTTATAGAGGTCTACACAAGCGACGGGCTACACGTGTCAGCAGAGAGGCTCGTGACAGGAATATCTGCAACCGCCGTAATCAGGGAAAATGGCAAAGTAGGAGACAGCACAGAAACCTACGGCGCGTCGCTTGGACTGGAGGCTTTTACAGGCGAAAACTCCCCTGAAAACATAGCCGAGAAGGCCTACGAGAACGCAAGGCTAGCATTAAAGGCATCGCGGCCCCCTGCAGGCCTCCAGACAGTAATCACTCGTCCAGAGCTCACGGGCGTCTTTGCGCACGAGAGCTTTGGACACCTAACAGAGGGCGACGGCATATTTGCTGGTTCAAGCCCCCTGGTAGGAAGACTTGGCGAAAAATTGGCCAGCGAGCAAGTTACGATTGTCGATTCTGGCTACGACGAGAGGGGAGGCTACGTGTTTCTCGCAGACGACGAGGGGGTACCCACTAGGAGAACGGTCCTGGTCGAGAAGGGAATACTTAAGGGCTACCTGCATAGCAGGGAAAGCGCTGCACTCACTGGTATGGAGCCTACGGGAAACGGGAGGGCCCAAAGTTTTGAGCATGACGTTATTGTTAGGATGAGGAATACCTTCTTTGAGGCTGGCAACTGGAAAGAAGAAGAGATAATTGCCGACACAAAGAACGGGCTTCTACTAGACAAGCCGGCCGGTGGACAGGTCGAGGAAGACGGCACCTTCACATTTAACGCTAGGATAGGATTCATAATAGAGAATGGGGAGATAAAGGAACCAGTTAGGGACGTTGTCCTTGCAGGCAACATACTTGAAATGCTGAGATATATCGACGCTGTAGGCAAAAACGTTGAAATATCTACGAGCCCCTTCGGTGGCTGTGGAAAATGGGGCCAATGGGTGCACGTCGGCGATGGTGGTCCTACGCTTAGAGTATCCAGGCTTCTTGTGGGTGGTGAAAAATGAGAGAAGAGTTTCAATCTATTGCTGAGTGGATACTGAAACGCGCATTAGAGCTCGGCGCGGACGAAGCAGAAGTAAGCCTCACTGTTTCGACCTCTAGGCTTGTAAAAAGCGAGGGAGTCTATCCAAAGGCTCTCTCCAGGGCATCTATCGACGTGTGGATCAGGGTGGCAAAAGGCAAAAGGGTAGCAATAGCTACTGCCTCTACTCTTGAAAGAGATGCCCTGGCAAGCACGGTCGAGAAAGCCGTTCAGCTTGCACGCGTGTCCGAAGAAGACCCCCACTGGAACGGTTTGCCGGATCCAGAGAAGCCTACACATAGCTGGGTAGGCTTCGACGAGGGCATAGTAAGCCTCGAGGCAGGATGGCTTCTAGACCAAGTCCGCTCCCTGATAAGCGAGGTTCCCAAGAGATATAGGGACGTTAAGGTAACTGCCTCAGGAGGAACACTTGCCTATGGCTACAGCTACGTGGCGAACACTAGGGGCCTCTCAGCAGAGCAGAGAGGCACCTACATGTCCATGTCGCTATCGACAAAAGCGACACACTCGGGGAACGAGGGGACTGGCTTTGCGTTTCTAGAGTCCCGAAGCCTAGTCCTAGACTTCGACAACCTAATAGACAGGGCCTGCAAGATGGCCCTCGACTCGGCAATGGGCGAGAAACTTGGATCGACAATAAGTGGCAATGTGGCCTTTAAGCCTCTACCGCTCGGAGAGCTACTTGAGTACCTACTTGTCCCAGCCTTCAACGCAATGAATGTTCTAGAGGGGCTCAGCCCTCTAAGGGACAAGACCGGCCAAAAAGTCTTCGGGAAGCTGACCCTCGTAGACGACGGCTCTCTGCCTGGAGGACTAGAAACAGCACTATTCGACGCTGAAGGCGTCCCGCGCAGGAAAACTGTCCTCGTAGAAGACGGCGTCGTAAAGGGCTTCCTCCACAACACATATACAGCTAGGAGAATGGGCGTCAAAAGCACTGGAAACGCCGCGAAAGCCAGGGGATCCTATGCCGTATCCCGGTCAAACATGATTATACAAGGAGGCGAGCTATCCGAGGAAGAGCTAATAGAAAACGCGCAAGTGGTTGTCGACGGCACCCTGCTAAGCGTCCACACAGTAAACTATGTCACAGGAAACTTTAGTGTCGTAGCGACGAACCCCTACCTAGTGAAAAATGGCGAACTAAAGCCTCTCAAGCCAGTCAGCGTTGCCGGGAACATATACCAGTCGGCAGAAACACTCGAATTCTCGAGGAAAATAATCAACACTTATACAGGCTTCTACCTTCCCTTGACCCTTGCCGGAAAAATAACAGTGACCGGATAAAAAATATCTATTTTTGTCCGCTCGCCAAGAGATCCAGTCTAAAAGACCAGATATCGTAGAGAGACCTGGGGATATTTGTGCCGACTTTTCTCTCGTCTACAATTTTCCAGTAACCGCCACACTTGTAGCAGGCCATCAACCTAAACTTGTCCTCGCCCTTCACAGGTATCTCTATAATAGATTCACTCTCCTCGTTTCCACAGTATGGGCACTTTCCTTCTGGATAGCTCCACTCTGCGCCGCAAAACTGGCACTTAAGGTGGGAATGTCCCTCCTCATCTATAAATTCCAGCCTAGACGGCCCCCCACAGACGGGGCACCTCCCGCTATGCCAAGAAGAGAAGTCTGTCTCGCCGCTTACTGCGCGAGAAAAAGCCTCAAATATTGGCTGGATTGACCAGGCGAGGATTGCCTCTAGAACCTCTGGGTCGACCTGGATTTTTTCCGCGACTTCGTGCACTTGTTCCTCGTTTCCGGCAAATAGTGCGTCTGAGAGCTCTGAGAGCTTTATCTCGCCACTTTCACGGGAAGCCTCTATCTTGTCTATTGGCTCAACCGTCTCGGGAATATTCTCCCTTAGAAAACTAATTATTGCTTTGTATGAGGCTAGAAGGTCTTCTTCCTCTATCTTTAGCGGCACAGAGAGGTAGGCCGGCTTTCCCTCTGCGAAGCCTTTCTGGATCTCCTCAAGGGGCAACTGCTTGAACTTGTCGCTGAACTGGAGGCTTGTATTGTACTGGACCTCTAGAAGTTCGACATATTTAACGAGAGAATCTTCGTCTATAGGAATGTCGGGCTTAATGTCTTTCAACTTGTCCTTTAGAGAGACTTTATCCATTTAAACCATCTCGGACAAATATCCTTAGCAGGCCATCATTAAAAAATGTAGCGTCCAAGGGAAAAACAAGGGAAAACTAAACCGCGTTCAGCATTGACGGAGGGCCTTTGAGGAAGAAAGCTGCCGCCTCACCAACATTCACGTTTGAAGCCCTGGCTATTGGTCCACACTTAGCCATCAACAGGACAAAAACGTTTGCGTCTGGCTGGGCATACATGAAGGACTCGAAGTTCGCCATCCCCTTGGATATAACGATGTCTGCCCATTCCAAGGCCTTGACAGCCTCCTCGGAAACATAGCCCGGAACGATGCCGGGAAAATCTGTCCCAGTACTCACGAGCTCGCCGTACTCCTGGAGCCCCAGCCTCAATGCCTCCTGGTATGTAATATCGTTCTGGTAAGGCTCGCCCCTAACTATGATCTTTAGCTTCAAGCCCATCCTCCTCAAGTCACGTATAACCATGGAGTCAAAAACAGCCTCCCCACAATTGTCGAGAACATAGGTTACCTTAGAGCTCTGGAGCAACAACAAGTAGAGCCTATCAGTCTCATCGCGGCCAAACCTAATTTGAGAAGCCTTCTCCCAGAAAACCTCTGGATCCAGGCCATTTGGCGAGCCCGGGTCGAGAAGGTTGGCCGCAACACTTAGACCAACAAGGTACCTAAACCTCTCGTAGCCGCTCAGCTCCTCCAATTTCCCCTCAATGCTCCTAGCTAGTTCAAGAGCTATCCTATGGCTCCTCTCCTTGTATTCCCTGTATGGGTCAGTTTCCCTTAGTAGCTCCTTTACTTTTATGAACCCCTTCCATGCAACAATAACAGTGGAGGAATCATCAATCAAGTCGCCATAATATTTTGTAAAGTCCCTGAGAAGCCTGAGCTTTTCGTCATCCGGCAAACTCGAAGCCAAAATCTCGCTGGTCCTAGTCCTATAAATGCACGGTACACATTCAGGTGACAACTTCATGTCAGATCCCCAACCAAATATTAAGCCACTATAATAACCTTTACATCCCCCAGCAACAGTAACCATCTACCCGTTAAACTCAACAAGCATCAAAATGCCGGGAAACTTGGACTAGGCCCAAAAGGCTTAGGACGCCAAAGCACCTTTGTAGCGTTGCCGGAGACTATAGAAAGAATAAAACGCATAACGCATTGCTCCAGAGGGATACTTTTATGAATGGTATAAATCATTCATACATGCATGACGAGTCCTGGTGAGCCGCGGATAAATAAAGAGTACGTTCTCAGCGTAGTAGCAGAAGCCAGGGACTCTATATCATTTGTAAAGAAAGTTTCCCAGAAGCCTTTCGATTCTCTGTCAGATGCTGAGAAATATGCTATAAGGTATCACTTAATTATAATTGCAGAGGCTTTAGCATCAATAGCTCTTCACCTCTGCAGAAACATGTTAAGTCAGAGACCAGAAACTCCGTCGCATGCTGTCAGACTCCTTGCTGACAATAACATTATCCCTGGCGAAGTTGCCGAAGACATTTTGAGATTTCTGAGAATGAGAAACCTGCTTGTACACAGGTACTGGACTGTTGACGACAGGAAAATCTATGAGAACATTAAGAGCGACTTTAATTCTATAGAGAATTTTCTAGAGGTGGTTCTCGAAATTGTCAGAGGAGAGATATAGATACTATACAATGTCTGAAGAAGAGAGAAAAAAAGTCCTAGACAGACTCAGAGAGATTCTAGCTAAACACGGCGTCGAGCTAGCAATTGTCTTTGGGAGCTTTACATATGCAGAAGAGTTCAGAGACATCGATATAGCTGTGTATTCAAAAAAGATGACCTTCCAAGACCTGCTAAGGCTTGGAGTAGACCTCGAGCTAGAGCTGGGATTGCCAGTTGATGTTGCCCCTCTAGACCAGCTCCCTCCAAGATTCCGGCTTAACGTCCTATTAAGAGGCATAGTCCTGCTAGAAAAACCTGGGCTCTACGAGTGCCTCTACATGCAGACCCAGGACGAACTTATGCAAGCCGAGACCTCAACGAAAAGACAAAGGTTAACAGACACACTGAGGGTCTAATGCAAGGCAGACGTTTCAACCAGCAGTCAGCTTTTTATCTTGCAATGCATGAGACGATGCCCTCAAAGAGAGACCTAAATAAAATGTAACGCTTTGTTTCCTTGAAGGATTTAAATAAGCGCGCGCGCTCAGCGATGCAGCGGCCGACATTACCGGTGTAACGAGCCTCAAGCTTGTAACAATTGTAATTGACCTCGTAAAGGAGCTGGTCAGGCTTGGTAAAAAGAAGGTTGCCGTCTTAATGGATGAGGCGTTCCAATCGATAGGGCTCGAAAAATCAGCGGTCTATGTTAAGAGCCTTCTAAGCCTTATATAGTACCCCAGAAGCTACGAGAGCATTGTGGCTGTAGCCACTACTAGTGAGGGATTAACGAGGTCTGAGATAGGTAGACACAGGTGGGCATATATTGCGCCACTATGGAACTTGTCTCGAGAGGGCTTTATGGAGCTATACGAGCAGGAAAAACTGGGAAAGGGGAGGCTATCCTCCACCCCCTGGTTTCACGGCAGAAGACGCATGGCTTATAACGGGAGGAAACCCCTACATGATTGCGAACCTCGCTGAAACAGGGTGGTCCCCCCAAAAAGGCCGCAGAAAGAATTGTCAGCTTGAGGAAGCTCCTGTATTTTGTAAACTCTCTAAGCATGGATGAGAAGAAATGGTTATCAGAGGCCGTAGAGGACCCTGACACGCTCTTTACTAGGGAACGAATCCCGCTACTCGACAAGCTAGTAGAACGAAACCTTGTCGTGGACGACATTCCGCCTCGAAGCCCAGACTTATGGATAGATACCCCTCCACCCGAGAAGGATACAGAGCTCGGGATAGGAAAGCATGTCGCGTGGAAAACACTTCTCCACCGTAAAGCTGTAAAGCTCGCCTTAAAAGCATCCACGTAGCATCTTTATAGGCAGAAAGAGATCCATGCTATAGGTGAACATAGTGGGCACGAGTAAATACGTGCCTCAAAAGAAAGAGACGCCAACTGTTGGCCACCCTACTCTGAACCCCGAAATCAAGAAGCACCTAGACCTGGCGCTAAGCTTCCTCGAGGAAGGCAAAAGCTTCGTAGAGAAGAATCCTGTCCAAGCCTCTGAAAAACTCTACAAAGCCGCAGTAGAGTCTGTAAAGCTACTTGCCCTCTACCTAGGCGTCTCGGATGTGCTCGCACAAGTAAGGCAGAGAAACAGGTGGACAGTAACAGACCTCGAAAAAGCTGTCGAAGCAATTAGCAAGAAACTGGGAGACTGGTTCATGGCCTCCTGGGACACTGCATGGGCGCTTCACGTCTGGGGGTTCCACGAGGCAAAATTCGACTCAGAAGCAGTAAAGATTAGGCTACCTTACATTGAGAAAATAGTCGAGGAAGCAAAGAAAATAGTATCTGGGGAGGAATAGACCGCTGTTTTCAGCTAGAAATCTAGAAGGATCCTTTATGTTTCAAGGAGACCAGAGAGCACACTTTGTCCGCTAGCTCCTCGACACCCTCGTAGAACCTCAGCTCCGCCAGCCTCCTCGAATCAACGTATGGCTCATAGACCCTCATCTTGTCTGACGAGAGGCCCGTACCTCCCAAGACAAATACGGGCTTGCCTTCTAGATATGCGGTAACAATCTCCATAATCGTGCCTGCCTCCCCGCCCACAGCGACCAGCACGTCCGCCGTCCTAACGAGCGCGACACTTCTACCCCTAAAACCCATGCCAGTCCTTACAACTATGGCTCCCTCTGGGAAACTCTCGTCCTCCCGCTCTAGTGGCGGGAAAATAAGGACACCCAGGCCCCTCCCCCAAAGCCTCGTTGACAACAACCCTCATGAGGCCCCAGTAGCCACCGACAGCAACTACGAGGCCTGTTCCACACCTCTCGGCCAGCAGGCCCACGAGCCTCCTAGCCTTATCCGCAAGGCCGACAGGGGCTCCGTCCCCAGTGCAGCTATCCCCACTACCTTCACTCGTTCACCCCTTTGCTAGATCCTCCATAAGCCTCTTGACCTCGTAGTAGACAGTCCCGAGAGGCATGTCCCTGTACAAGACGAAAAACTGCTTCCCAAAGCCATACTTGGCATAGGCAATGCCCGAGCCGCTACCCTCGGCTATAAGTATCCTCACACCAATATTCCTAGCCTTCCTCAAAAGCTCGGTAGAAAAAGAAAACGTGTCGAGGATAAGGGGAAGCTTCTCCCTGTCAACATCGCCAACGATCCAAGTCTTCCCATCCTCCACTGCAACAATGCCCCTAAACCCCCTAACCCTCGCCAATACAGAGCGAAGCTTCTCCTCGACCCCAGCCATACATATCACCTGTTATTTTTCCCACAGCGTGGAAACTTATCCAAGGACGCTAGACACACAATCAACCTCCATTCCTCCAGAAATCCCTCACCCTCTTATAAAGACTATCACAAGAGAACAAGTACTTCAGCCAATCAAGCTCTCCTCACCGCTCAGAACCAGAAACCCTCATCAGCACCTTTACATGGTAAATCCCATATAAAAACCTTCATCGCGACAAAACCTAAACACATCTACTATGTTCAGAAAGACGAGGCGATAAAAAAACTTGAAAAGTCATCGTGTATTACCCATATGCATGAAGAAAATAACGGTAAGCAACAAAGTATACAAGAAGCTATTAGCGCTCAAAGGAGAAAAAACCTTCACATAAATAATCGACGAACTCATAAGAGAAAACGTGAAAAAACGTGCCGAAATGATAATCTCCTTGTCAACAAAAAGCCCGCCAGAAGAATATGGAGAAGCAATTAAACTCGTAAAGGAAGGTTTACGGGCCAGACACATCGAAAAAGATACTTGAAGCATCTTTCCTCTCAGAGGCAAAGATAGGAAAAGTAGAAGTAAAATCGGAAACAAGACGAGAATACTTCAAGTATTTGGACAAAGGTCTCCACGGGACGCATCAAGTGAAAAATTGAACTAAATTCCTTTTAAACCAGCGAAACCTTCTCTTACTCGGTGAGACACGTGGCTGGCAACATAAAGCTAGAAATAACCTTCGGGAACAGTGAGCCCCTCAAAATACAGGTACAAGACGGGCAACCCCTCGAGCTACTCCTCGAAAACAACAGCGACTCCACGGTAAGCTACGAAGTGTCACTCAAAAAGCTAGAGGGATACCTGACCTATACAATACTCAAACTAGAGCTAGACGGCAAGACAGCCTACCTGGGCAGGAGCACAAAGCCGGGAAAAATACTAGAAAAAGCCCTGCCGCCCCGCCAGAGCATGGCACTAAGGCTTAGCGTCCTCTCCCCAAAGACAGTCGAAGACAGCGCAGAGATATCAATAGAGGTAAATGCAAAACCAGTAGTCGTTCCAAGCGTCCCCATAACAATATTTGAAGAAGTAAAAATAGAGAACTAGAAAAAACTAGCTTCCGTTTCTTCTAGGCTTATACATCACTAGCCCCAGAAGGGCAACAATTATAGTGCTAAGCCATACAATCCAGTCCCCAAAGCTCAGGGCAACAAAGAAAACAATCAACACGTTCGCCAGCACAGGCAAAAGCGGAAAGTTGCCAATATTCAGCGGGACCCTAAAGTGCCTCTTAAGGCCTTTTCTCCTCCTAAGGGCCACGACTGAAGAGTTCACGAGCAGGAAGGCCAGGAGAACCGCTAGGCTCGCAGTCTTCCCAACAAGGTCTATCACCTGGTACTCCTGCCCACCGAAGCTCAGCCTCCACCCAGTTACGCTAGGCAGATAGTCCGTGAGGAATATCAGGAGTATAGCCAGTGCCCCCGAAAGAGCCACAGCAACGTAGGGCGTCCTCCTCCACTTATCCACCTTTGCAAGCCCGCCCCACGCAACCCCCTCCTCCGCGAGCCCATACGCTAGGCGGGAAGAAGACACGAGGAAGCCGAGAACAGTATTAGTCGTGGCGAATAGGGCTATAACCATGAGAAGCAGAAAAGAGCCAGGCCAAGCCCTAGAAGCCGCGTCAGCCATAGGGGCCTTGCTCGCGCCTAGCTCCTCCCAGCCCATAAGCCTCACGACAGAGACGCTTACAAGAAGGTAGATAAGAGTCGTAACGCTCACAGCAAGCACGATGGACTTAGGCACAACCCTCTCAGGGTTAAGGGTCTCCTCGCTCAGCGTAGGCTGGTACTCGAAACCAGTATACGCGAAATAGAAAACCGCGGCCCCAACCAGCACGGCGAGGACAGGGTCAGCAGAGGGGTTAAAAGACAAGTAGCCTGGATTCCTCTGCGGGAACAATAGGCCAAGCAGGGAAACAAATAGCAGGCCCCCAGCCTCTATAACAGTGAAGACGGCACTCAGCGCCGCGGACTCCTTTATACCCCACCAGTTCAGAAAAGACAATGCGACGAGGAGCACAAACGTCACAGGCACAATCCACGAGTCGCCAAGCCCAAAAAGCCTAGCAAAATAGCTCGAGAAACCTAGACCAGCGGTCGCGGCCCCAGCAACACCCCCGAAAAACAGCATCCACGCCGCCACGAAGGCTACAAGCCTGCTCTTCGGGAAAGCCTCAGCCACATACGTATACGTGCTCGCCGCGGTCGTAAATATCGAGGAGAGCTCCGCAAAGGAAAACGCTGTAGCGACAGCTATCACAGCCGAGAAGGCAACACTCATCCACACAGCGTCCCCAACGATCCCAGCGGCCCTACCAATCAACACATAGATGCCGGCGCCAAGTATAAGACCAACGCCGAACAGCGTCGCATAGCCCAGCCCAAGCTCCCTCTTAAGCTCCGACATACAAGTAGAAAAAAGAGAAAAACTAAAAAACCTTTACCCTACTCCTTCAGCTCCGCCGAGACCTCGCCCTCAAGCGTCCCAGAAGCCTGCCATATCTGGATATCCCTGGCAACGATCCTCACGGGCTTGCCGTTCTCAACATAGACAGCAATCTTCCCAGTAATCAGCTTGTTGCTACCAATTTTGTCCTCGATGGCAAAGCCAAGACGCTGAACAAGCCTCGCAAGGACACGCCTATGCTCCTGCAACACGGCCCTGTTCCTAGCGCCAACCGCGCCCCACACGTACCGAATAAAGCTACTACCCGTCGGGTTGACCGGCCTAACCAGCTCAAACTCTATCGTCTCACTCATCAAGCCAAAAAACAAACAACAAATAAATATACTTAGCGCAGAAAAAACAAAGCAAAAAATCGTTTATCCAAGAGTTTAACTCTTTACACTGTATGCCTGTAGGACTATTAGCTTTGGATAGTCTTTTCCGCTAGCAGTGTGAAGCTTTATCTCGAGACTAACACCAGGAGTAACAGTAAATTGAGAAGGTTTTTTGCTGAATTGCAGAATTAGTGTTGTCTGATTGCCAGGGTTTAGAGGTATTGGGAAGCTGACAGGTTTATTACCAACTTGCACCGTTAACCCTGTTGCACTAGAGGGAAGACCGTTTACGTATATGTCTGTTATTGTCGCTGTAGAGGTTCCAGTGTTCTGAACAGTGATTACAATACCGCTCGAGTTATCGTAGATCGAAGTGATTTGGAGTTGTTCGAAGCCTGTGAAGAGCCCGACGATGCCTGTCATCCAGAAGGCTACCGCTATTGCCACTGCGATTGTGACTGCTACGATGATTACGGTCGCTATTACGGGGCTTATACCACTTCTTTTCTGCATAGTTTTTCATGTATTACTCTTTTTTTTCCTTATAAAGCTTTTGGCTACCTGGCTTGGAAACTGTTCTAGGGAATAGCTTTTGCCAGCTTATATCTACGGCAAGCTTTCCTACGTGCCTTGTTTGGGCAAACACCACTTTGGGGAACTCTCGAACAATATGCCTCTCACGTGACTAGTCTATTGCCGTTATGTTTTAATTTGTCATGATAACTAATCCACAAACTTATTATTAACCGGCGATAATAACTAGCTATGCGCGCTTCTAAGGAGCTAGGCAAGGAGAAAAAGCTGAGAATACACGAGTCAGACAAGGTAATCATTATACACAGCGAAGAGTCAGACTGG